>NZ_PQMX01000003.1:0-196505 GCF_004368385.1 Burkholderia sp. B10
ACTACCTTGCGCCGTCAGAGTTTGCGGCGAAACATCGGGCAACCGCGGATACTCCTGCCGCTTTCCAGGAGTTGGTTTAAAGGGACTTTGCTAGAAGCCCATTGGCCCTATTGATGGGGGCAGGTCACTGCGATGATGAGATCAAATGTCGCCGACGAGCAAGTAGAACGCATTTATGCAATTGCGGATGCTTTTCACGAAGTGCCCGACGCGATCGCACGAGGAACGGACTTGGATCCTTCTTTGTTTGTTCGGTGTGCGACGGACGCGGGCATTGTCGTTCCGCCTGATTACCCCGCGTAACGAGATAGGAAAACGCTGGCGTCCGCAGGGGCTCGGCAACAATGAAATGACATCGATTAATGTAGCAAGGTCCGTAAGACGGCCGGCGATCGTTACAGGCGTGGCATACCTGTTCCTGACCTCCGTGATGACTATGTTTCGCGCGTACGACGCGGAGGCTTACATCGGCAAGTTCCCGCTCTATCCGGGCAGCGCGTCTACCGTCGCAACTCAATGGGCGTGGAACTGCATTCAGATCCCGCTGACCGCGGTTATTGCCGTTGGACTGTTTCGTGGATGGCGCTGGGTGAGATGGTTTGCGCTCACGGTGTTTGCAGTTACGTGCGCAATCTCAGCTCCGCTGCGGGACGTGTTGGCAGTACCAGCGTATGTGTTCGTGGTGGCTTTGAATCTTGCAGTCTACGTGCTGCTCTTCTTCGCACCAAGCGCGACGGTCTATTTTTCACGCTCGACCCAGCCCGAGCGGGCCTTCACGTTGCGGGGGGCGGTTAGCTCGACCTTGCTAATTTTCGCAACCTTTACGGCCCACAGCATCGGCTATGCAACCTTGTGGAAAAAAGTGGACGCCTGGGCCACGTGGGGCAGCTCTGCCGTCTTTCTGTTACCGGCACTAGTGTTGAGTGCGCTTGCCCGTTGGGACCTGCGGCGTTCCGCCCGTGAAATCTCTGCGGCATTGCTGGCCGTGACTGTCACCCTGGCAAGTCTGCAGGTCACCGCCTTTTTCACGGTACATGCCTGGAGTCCCGCTGTGATGCGCCCGCTTGGCTGGCCTAACGGTCTTCTGCTGACCGTCCTTCTAGGTATTACCGGACTTACGCTCGCGGCATGGGCCGTACGCCCGCGAAAGATCGCCGGCCCGTGATCGGGGCCGGTCTGTCTACGAAATGGGAAACGGAGGACGCGATGGTGTTCGACATGATGAAGTGCGAACGAACTGCGCGAGCTGGTCGATCTTGTTCGGCGAACGACCGAATGGGAGACGTCGGTCGCGTGCGGGAAGGTGAATCTCGCGGAAGTTTCAATTGACGCCCGTTCGACACACCATGCGCGGTTGGAGCGGATTGTAGAACTGCGCGGCAAGTACGACCTGTAACGGAAAACGGTAACGACGCGGTTTCGAAACACAATAGGCGCCAAAGCGCCCCGACCGGCTGGACGCCGAAAGAGAGATAAGAAAATGGCTGTTGATACCCTCAAGCAACAAGGTGAATTCTTGGTCGAAGCATCCAAGCAGGCCATGGCTGCATTGGTTTCGGGATATGCGGCCAATGGCCGAACGATTAAAAAAGACGAAGTTGCGGACGAAGCATACGCACTCGCCGCAGCTTTGTACGAGAAATTGAAGCGTCAAGGTTGGGTCGGTCGGTAATCTGTTCGTTCTCCGCATTGCGCTGCCGCTCATAGCGGTAGCACGTTTGGCTTATGCCAAATGCCTCGCATGCAAGCCGGATCGACACCCCCCGGCTCGCTACTGCTTCTCTGGCCATCTCGCGGCGGGTAGATGGCCTCAGTCTTTTTTTGCTAGCGCCTCCGCGACGATCGTCGCGGCAGTTGCAGGAGCGGATGCAGTCGATGCTGTTCGAGCGCAGTGCGCTGTCGCGGCAACCCGACGAAGTGATTCGGCGCGAAGTGGCGCACCTCCGCGACGCGCAGCAGATGACGCCTGACCTCGTGCTGAAAGATCCGTACATCCTCGATTTTCTTGGCCTCGACGATCGCTATCTCGAGCGCGATCTCGAGGAGTTAAATGAACCGTGATCTTTCGATGTCGCCCCGACATCGGACGCCACCCCATCGGCTCCCCGCGATCAAATTCAAAATTTGTCTAGTCATCCTGCCGATTCGACCGTGAAAACCGCACCAATTCCGTGCCCCGATTCACCACGATGAAGTGCGCTATGCGCCTGAATTTAGGGGATTTCCCGCGTTTCACGGGTTTTTTTTGATCGCCGCTTGTCTCTCCATTTTTCTTCTTGCATGCTTGTATAGACAAATTCCTGAGGCGCTTGCTGCACCGAGGGGATTGCGAACCTCAACGCAAGGAGAAACCCCGTGAACGGCAAGCGCATCAACTGGGCAGTCAGGACGATCGGCATCATCGCGGCTGCGGCGGCCACACTCGCCGCGCCGCTGCAGGCGAAGGAATGGAAGACGGTGACGGTCGCGCTCGAAGGCGGCTATGCGCCGTGGAACCTCACGCTGCCGGGCGGCAAGCTCGGCGGTTTCGAGCCGGAACTGCTCGCGAACGTGTGCGAGCGCATCAAGGTGCAATGCAACATGGTCGCGCAGGACTGGGACGGCATGATTCCGGGCCTGCAGGCCGGCAAGTTCGATGTGCTGATGGATGCGATCTCGATCACGCCGGAGCGCGAGAAGATCCTGCTGTTTTCGCGCCCGTATGCGGCCACGCCGGCGACCTTCGCCGTCACCGATACGAAGATCCTGCCGAA
Source organism: Burkholderia sp. B10 (assembly GCF_004368385.1). Taxonomy (NCBI): domain Bacteria; kingdom Pseudomonadati; phylum Pseudomonadota; class Betaproteobacteria; order Burkholderiales; family Burkholderiaceae; genus Burkholderia; species Burkholderia sp. B10. Next base: position 2,754 of record NZ_PQMX01000003.1, read on the forward strand.
GGCGTCGCCCGCCGCGCCGGTCGTGAAGCTGACCGGTGACGCGAACGCGGACAAGCCGACCGTCGATGCGCTGCGCAAGCAGCTGAAGGGCAAGACGATCGGCATCCAGTCGGGCACCGTCTACACCAAGTTCATCAACGACAGCTTCAAGGACATCGCGTCGATCCGCGTGTACAAGACCTCGCCGGAGCGCGACCTCGATCTCGTCGCCGGCCGTATCGACGCGTCGTTCGACGACGTCACGTACTACGCGGCGAACATCGCGAAGAAGGACAACGCATCGATCGTGCTGGCAGGCCCGAAGCTCGGCGGCCCGATCTGGGGGCCCGGCGAAGGGCTCGCGTTCCGCAAGCAGGATGCCGACCTGAAGACGAAGTTCGATACGGCGATCGGCGCCGCACTCGCGGACGGCACCGTCAAGAAGCTCGCCGACAAATGGTTCAAGACCGACGTCACGCCGTAAGCGCGTGTCCGTCTGCCGTCGCGTGACCGGCCCGGCCGGCGCGCGGCGGCACGCATCATCGGAAGTCCTTCAACGCATGCCGGGAGGCACGCATGGCGATTCTTGAAATGCTCGGCTTCGGAACCGACGGCTGGGGCGGTGTGCTGTTGCTCGCCGCGCTGATGACGGTCGCGCTGACGCTCGCCGCGCTGGCGGTGGGCGCCGCGATCGGCGCGGTGATCGCGGCAGCCAAGCTGTCGCGTCACCGCAGCGCCCGCCTGCTCGGCGACCTGTACACCACCGTGTTTCGCGGCGTGCCCGAACTGCTCGTGATCTACCTGTTCTATTTCGGCGGCTCGACGCTCGTCACGGCCGTCGGCCAGTGGTTCGGCGCGGACGGCTTCATCGGCGTGCCGCCGTTCGTGATCGGCGCGCTCGCGGTCGGGATGATTTCCGGCGCGTATCAGGCCGAGGTGTATCGCGCGGCCGTGCTGGCGGTAGCGAAGGGCGAGCTCGAAGCGGCGCGCTCGATCGGCATGCCGCGCGGCATGGTGTTGCGCCGGATCCTCGTTCCGCAGGTGCTGCGCTTCGCGTTGCCCGGCATCGGCAACGTCTGGCAACTGAGCCTGAAGGACTCGGCGCTGATCTCGGTCACCGGGCTCGCGGAGCTGCTGCGCACGAGCCAGGTCGCGGCGAATTCGACGCACCAGTATTTCCTCTTCTTCGTCGCGGGCGGCGCGCTGTATCTGCTGATGACGGCCTTGTCGAACCGCGTGTTCAACCGCGCCGAAGCGCTCGTCGGCCGCTCGTTCCGCCGCAACTTCGCACGCAACTGACGGAGCGCCCGCATGACCTTCGATTTCGACTTCCTCGCCGACACGCTGCGCCAGTTGCTCGCGGCCGTGCCGACCACGCTGGGCCTGTTCTTCGCGTCGCTCGTGCTCGGCGGCCTGCTGTCGCTCGTGATCGTCGCGATGCGCGTGTCGCCGCACTGGCTGCCGAACCGCTTCGCGCGCGCCTACATCCTCGTGTTTCGCGGCTCGCCGCTGCTGATCCAGATGTTTCTCGTCTACTACGGGCTCGGTCAGTTCGGCGTGATCCGCGAAAGCTTCGTGTGGCCGCTGCTGCGCGAGCCCTACGCATGCGCGGTGCTGTCGCTCGCGTTGTGCACGGCCGGCTATACGGCCGAGATCGTGCGCGGCGGGCTGATGGCCGTGCCGGTCGGGCAGATCGAGGCCGGTTATTCGATCGGGCTGTCGGGCTTCGCGCTGCTGCGCCGCGTGATAGGGCCGATCGCATTGCGCCAGTGTTTGCCCGCTTATTCGACCGAGGCCGTGCTGCTGGTCAAATCGACCGCGCTCGCGAGCCTCGTGACGGTGTGGGAGGTCACGGGCGTCGCGCAGCAGATCATCCAGCAAACCTACCGCACGACCGAGGTGTTCGTTTGTGCGGCCCTCATCTATCTGGGCCTGAACTTCATCATCGTGCGCGTGCTCGGCGCACTCGAATGGCGGCTCTCCGCGCACTTGCGCGCGCCGAAGCCGTCCGGCCCGTCCGCAGCGACGACGCACAATCCGCGGCGCGCGGCGTCCTGAGCGCCCCGCCATTTCCAGGAGAATCCGATGAACACCGCTGCTCCCGTTGCGCTGTCGGTCAAGAACATCCACAAGTCGTTCGGCGATCACCACGTGCTGAAGGGTATTTCGCTCGACGCGCACGAAGGCGACGTCATCTCGATCCTCGGCGCGAGCGGCTCGGGCAAGAGCACCTTCCTGCGCTGCCTGAACCTGCTGGAGACGCCCGACGACGGCTCCGTCGCGCTCGCCGGCGAGGAACTGAAGATGAAGCGCACCCGCGACGGCAAGTTGCAGCCGGGCGACCGTCGCCAGGTCGATCGCATCCGCTCGCAGCTCGGGATGGTGTTTCAGAACTTCAACCTGTGGTCGCACATGACCGTGCTCGACAATCTGGTCGAAGGTCCGCTGCGCGTGCTGAAGCGCAGCCGCGCGGAAGCGGTCGAGGAAGCCGAGGCGCTGCTGGCGCGTGTCGGCCTCGCCGACAAGCGCGGCTACTATCCCGCGCATCTGTCCGGCGGTCAGCAGCAGCGCGTCGCGATCGCGCGCGCGCTCGCGATGCATCCGAAGGTGATGCTGTTCGACGAGCCGACGTCGGCGCTCGATCCGGAGCTGGTCGGCGAGGTGCTGCGCGTGATGCGCTCGCTCGCCGAGGAAGGGCGCACCATGCTGGTCGTCACGCATGAAATGGGCTTCGCGCGGCACGTGTCGAATCGCGTGATGTTCCTGCATCAGGGCGAAGTCGATTGCGACGGGCCGCCCGCCGCGCTGTTCGGCGGCGAGTGTTCCGCGCGCTTCGGGCAGTTCGTGTCGAGCCACCACGACCGCGCCGCGAACTGAGCCCATCATGACCGTCTTCCGTTCTGCACGGCCGCTCGACTGGCGGCAGATTGCGGCCGTCGCGGCCGGCGCGCCGCTGGCGTTGAGCGACGAGGCGCGCGGGCGCGTCGCGGCGGCGCGCGGGCTCGTCGACGAGATCGTCGCGCGCGGCATTCGCGCGTACGGCGTCAATACCGGCGTGGGCGCGCTGTGCGACGTGATCGTGTCGCCGGCGCAGCAGAGCACGCTGTCGCACAACATCTTGATGAGCCACGCCGTGGGTGTCGGCATGCCGCTCGGCCCGGCCGAAACGCGCGCGATCATCGCGGCGGCGATCAACAACTTCGCGCATGGGCATTCGGGCGTGCGTCCGGAGGTGGTCGATCAGCTCGTCGCGTTGCTGGAGCACGATTGCCTGCCGGAAGTGCCGGCGCACGGCTCTGTCGGCTATCTGACCCACATGGCGCACGTGGCGCTCGTATGCGTCGGCCACGGACACGCGCGCCATCGAGGCGAGCGCATCGGCGGCGGCGACGCGCTGCGACGCGTCGGGCGCGAGCCGCTCGCGCTCGGCGCGAAGGAAGGGCTGAGCCTCGTCAACGGCACGCCGTGCGTGACCGGCCTCGCCGCGCTCGCGCTGGCGCGCGCGGAGCGCCTGCTCGACTGGGCCGACTGGATCGCGGCGGCGAGCTTCGAGAATCTCGGCGGCCAACTGGCCGCATTCGACCCGGCGTCGCTCGCGCTGCGGATCTCGCCCGGCATCGCGCAGGTCGGCACGCGCCTGCGGGCGATGCTCGCCGACAGCCCGATGCTCGCCGCGGCGAGCGGGCGGCGTACGCAGGATCCGTTGAGCCTGCGCACGATCCCGCACGTGCACGGCGCGGCGCGCGACGTGTTCGCCGTGACGGCGGAAGTCGTCGATCGCGAGCTCGCGTCCGTGACCGACAACCCGATCGTCGCCGGCACGCGCGACGCACCGGTCGTTCATTCGCAGGCCCATGCGGTCGGCGCGGGCATCGCGCTGGCGATGGACAGCCTCGCGGCCGCGATGGCGCAGGTCGCGGCCATCGCCGAGCGGCGGCTCGACCGTCTCGTGAATCCGCTCGTGAGCGGGCTGCCGGCGTTCCTCGCCGCGCCCGGCGGCACGTGCTCGGGCTTCATGATCGCGCAGTACACGGCGGTCGCGCTGGTCGCGCAGAACCAGCGGCTGGCGGCGCCGGCGAGCCTCGACGGCGGCATCACGTCCGGGCTGCAGGAAGATCATTTGTGCCACGCGACGCCTGCCGCGCTGAAGGCGCTCGACATCATCGAGAACGCGACGCGCGTGCTCGCGATCGAGTTGCTGGCCGCCGCGCAGGCATACGATCTGCAGGCGGGCAACACCGGCCGTGCGGCGTCGACCGATGCGCTGTGGCGCCATGTGCGCGAGCGGGTGCGGGCGTATCGCGACGATCGGCCGCTGGCCGACGACATCGCGATCGCGGCCGCGATCGTCGCGGGGCCGCCGTTGCCCGTGCGCTAGCGGCGACGCGCAGCGGCATTCAACTTTCATTCGGTCGAGGGCGCATGAACGAAACGGAACGACACGCATCGGCACGCCGAGCGGCTGCGACGCGCGACGACGTGCCGGCACGCGCACTGCCGGCGTACCAGCAGATCAAGCGCTACGTCGTCGAGCGGATCGCGAACGGCGACTGGAAGCCCGGCGGCGCGATTCCGACGGAGGCCGAGCTCGTCAAGGAATTCGGCGTGGCGCGGATGACGGTGTCGCGCGCGCTGCGCGAGCTGACCGCGGAGCGCGTGCTGACGCGCATCCAGGGCGCGGGCACGTTCGTCGAGCGGCGGCACTACGAATCGACGGTGCTGGAAATTCGCAACATCGCGGACGAGATCGCGGAGCGCGGCCATCGGCACAGCGCGCGCGTGCTGCTGATCGAGCGCAGCGTCGAGCCGGAAGCGATCGACGCGCTGGGGCTGCGCTCGGGGCCGGTGTTCCATTCGCGCATCGTGCATTACGAGGAAGACGAGCCGATCCAGTTCGAAGATCGCTACGTGAACCCGGCCTTGTTTCCCGACTACCTCGAGCAAGACTTCACGGTCGACACGCCGAATCACTACATGGTGCGGCTTGCGCCGATCCAGCGCGCCGAGTTCCGCATCTACGCGGAGAAGCCGAACGCGCAGGTGCGTCGCCATCTCGTCATGGAAATCGGCGAACCGTGCCTGCTGTTGAAGCGCCGCACGTGGGTCGGCGAGCACGTCGCCACGTCGGTCACGCTGTGGCATCCGGCGTCGCGGTTTCACCTCGCCGGGACGATGTAGCGATCGGCTTGCCGCGCGCGCGGCGTGGCGGCCTCGTCACTTCGCCACGCGCACATCGAACCGGAGCGGCGGCGTGCCGGTCCGGTTCGCGTCGCGCACAGCGCGCGACGGTCAGTGCGCGTCGACCAAGCGCGGATCGATATACGTGTCGACGTCCTGCGCCTGCTTGTACACCGCGTTGCGCACGTTGAACGCGTTGGCGTTACGCGTCGAGCCGTAGATCGAATCGAGCCCGTCGCCCTTGCGGAACGCGCGCTTCGCGGCCGCCTCGTCGAGCAGGTGGGTGCCCTTCAGCAGTGGCAGATATTGCTCCGGCTTGAGGCCGACGCGCGCCGACATGATCTTGACCGCATCGGCCTGCGTCTTCGGATCGTTGATGTAGGCGACGCAGCGATACCAGACCTTGACGATCTTCGCCCAGTCGGCGCGACGCGCGGCGAGGCTCGCCGGCGCGACCGTGATCGCGTCGTAGATCAGCCCCGGCGCATCGGCCGACGTGAAGATCGCCCGCGCGCCCGGTGCGCGCTTCAACGCCTCGCCGGCGTTCGGCTGCCATGCGGCCACCGCGGCGATGTCGGACGACGAACCGAGCACCTGCGGCAGTTCGTTGGTCTTCGCGTTCACGAGCGTGACGTCGCCGTCCTTGAGCCCGTGCTTCTGCAGCGCGGTTTCGAGCAGCAGATGATCGACGAGGCCCAGCTCGACGCCGACCTTCTTGCCTTTCAGCGCCTCGACGGTGCGCACCGGCGGCTTCGCGACGATCATGTCGTTGCCGGCCGAATAGTCGGTCAGCAGCACCATCACGTTCTTCGCGCCGGACGCGCCGGTCACGAGCGCGTCGCCGTTGGTCGCGGCGACCGCGTCGAGCTTGCCCGCGGAGAACGCATCGAGCGACGCCGAATAATCGAACCATTCGAAATCGACGTCGACGCCGGCTTCCTTGAACCAGCCCTTGTCGAGCGCGACCTGGAAGGCGACCCAGCCCGGCCAGTCGCTGTAGCCGATCTTCAGCGGCGCGGCCGCGTGCGCGGCGGGTGCGGCCCACAGCGCGGCGGCCGCGGCGGCGGCCCCCAATGCATGACGGATGAGACGGAAGGACGGCAGGCGGCACAACGCCGAGGCGGGACGGGTCATCGTTGTTCTCCAGGAGACCGGGATCGGGATCGTCGATACGGATCGTGTGCGAGCACACGGTCCGGCTGCGTGACCGGTTCCTGCGGATGCGGAACGGACGGGCGGCCACGGAGAGGCGCGACGGCCGTTGCCATCGCCAATCTCCCGGGCTTTTGTCCCGCCGTGTAGCGCGCGGGCGTCCGTTTTCGTGATCGGACGCCCGCGCGCCGGGCTGCTCTCGGACCAGACGTTCGATGAACCGGAACCCTAGCGACCCTAAGATGCGACACCGCCGCACCTCTCGGCGTCATGTCGAGCGAGAAGCGTGCCAATCGATGCCGATCGGTGTCGGTCGCGCGCGGTCGCACTCGGCCGTGCGACTCAACGGCGTCGTGCGCTGCGCTGAAGTTCGATGAAGCGTGCGGCGAACAGCGCGCTCAGGGCGCGCCGGAGCAGGTCGAGCTTGTTCATGAAGGAGAGGATGGCGAGTGGCGTCGCTGCGATTTTCAGCAATGCCCATGCCATCGGGTATCGCGCGGCACGCGCACGTGAAGCCCAGGTGGGGCGCACTGAGCCGGTGCGCCGGCGCGTGCGCATGGTGCGCCGCACGCCCGCCGCGAGGGCAAGCGTCTGCCGGGCTGCTCGAGCATGCCGCGCCGTCGCGGGTTGTCGTGCGGGCGCCGGGCAGTCTTCATGCGTCGGCTGGCACGCAACTCGCTTCATCGACTCCCGAGAGGTGCGAAGCAATTTGCATCATCTTCAGGATCGCTAGGGTTCCGGTCGTGTGGCGCAGGCGCGCCGCGCGATGTCTGGTCCGAGAGCAATCCGGTCTTGCCTTCGCCTCGACGAGAGGAAACGGCGAGGCTCCACGGAGGGATAAAAGCCCGGGAGGTCGCGATGTCGTTCGGTCGCCCTCTCACGCCCTTTGTCCAACCGACCCCGGAGCCGTCATGTCGCCGAGCCCCCAAGCCGTTCTCGCCCCGCCGCCACACATCGCGTGGGAAGCCTTGATTCCCGCCGGAACCCACTGGTCCGGCATCCTGCGCCGCGGCCTCGCGCTGCGCATCGTCGATATCGAAGGCGGCGCGAACCTGTCCGCCGTCTTTCATCGCCAGGAAGATCTGCTCGAACGCTACAACATGGCCGATACGCTGAAGGCGCAGCACACCGCGCATCTGACGCGCGGTCATGCGCTGTACACGGACATGGGTCGCGTGATCGCGTCGATCACGGCCGACACGCTGGGCTGGCACGACCCGCTCGGCGGCGTCGGCGATGCGCGGCTCTTTGCGAGCAAGTACGGCACGACGTCGTATCAGGCCGTGCGCAACGCGATGGTCCGCAACGGCCGCGACAGCCTCGTGCTCGAGCTCGCGAAATACGGCTTGTCGGCGCGCGACCTCGCGGCGAACGTCAACTTCTTCAGCAGGCTCGACACCGGCGACGACGGCGCGCTCGATTTCGTCGTCGGACATTCGCCGGCCGGCAGCACGCTCGACCTGCGCTTCGAGATGAACACGCTCGCGGCGTTCTCGACCGCGCCGCATCCGCTCGACCCGCGCGCCGACTATGCGCCGAAGCCCGTGAAGCTGATCGCCTACCGCGCGTATCCGGCCGACGGCGCGGCACCCGACGACGACCCGTGCCGGTGCGCCTGCGCGGAAAACACGCGCGGCTTCGCCAACACCGACCGTCTGTTCGCCTAAGGAGCGCCGCCATGCCGATCATCGAAAGCCGTCTCGACCCGCGCGACGCGATCCACGACACCACGCTGCCCGCGGGCGAACCGTGGCTGCACGACCTGAAGCGCGGCCAGATCTTCCGGATCCTCGACCTCGAAGGCAACCAGGCCGTCGACACGCTGTTCTACCGCACCGACGACACCGACGAACGCTATAGCGCGCAGGACACGATCCGCGCGCAGCGCAACCTGTACCTGAGCGCCGGCAGCGTGCTGCTGTCGAGCCGCGGCAACCCGATGGCGACGATCGTCGCCGACACCTGCGGGCGTCATGACACGCTCGGCGGCGCGTGCGCGGCTGAGAGCAACAGCGTGCGCTACGCGCTCGACAAGCGCTACATGCACAACTGCCGCGACAGCTTCCTCAACGCGATCACGCACTGCGCGTGCGGTGCCGGCGCAGGGCTCACGAAGCGCGACCTCGTCGGCAACGTCAACTTCTTCATGAACGTGCCCGTCACGCCGAGCGGCGGGCTCACGTTCGAGGACGGCATCTCGGCGCCCGGCAAGTACGTCGAGATGCGCGCGGAGATGGACGTCACGGTGCTGATCTCGAACTGCCCGCAGCTGAACAATCCGTGCAACGGCTACAACCCGACGCCGGTGCGCCTGCTCGTCTGGGAGGCCCGATGAACGGCCTGCACGCTCACGATCGTTCGCCGCGCGGCCGCCTCCGCCACGCCGCCCGGATAGTTGCGCGCGCAGCGATGCGCGGCGCATGCCGCGCTACGCCCATCGGCGCCGCCGCGCGGGAGGCAGCATGAGATTCGCCAAAGTCCTCGTCGCGAACCGCGGCGAAATCGCGTGCCGCGTGATCCGGACGCTGAAGCGCCTCGGCATCGCGTCCGTCGCGATCTATTCCGATGCCGATCGCGACGCGCGCCACGTGGCGCTCGCCGACGAAGCGATACGCGTCGGCCCCGCGCCGGCCGCCGACAGCTATCTGAACGTCGCGGCGATCCTCGCCGCCGCGCACGCAACCGGCGCGCAGGCCGTGCATCCCGGCTACGGCTTCCTGTCCGAGCATGCGGGCTTCGCCGACGCATGCGAGGCGGCCGGCCTGCGTTTCATCGGCCCGCGCGGCGAGCACATGCGCGCGTTCGGCCTCAAGCACACCGCGCGCGAGCTTGCCGCCGCGCACGGCGTCGCGCTGCTGCCCGGCACCGGGCTGCTCGGCGACGTCGCGGCGGCGCTTGCCGCAGCCGATGCGATCGGCTATCCGGTGATGCTCAAGAGCACGGCCGGCGGCGGCGGCATCGGCATGTCGCTGTGCCGCGATGCGGCGCAGCTCGACGCGGCGTTTGACTCCGTCGTGAGGCTCGGCAACGTGAACTTCGCGCATGCGGGCGTCTATCTGGAGAAGTTCGTCGAGCATGCGCGGCACATCGAAGTGCAGATTTTCGGCGACGGCCGCGGCGGCGCGATCGCGCTCGGCGAGCGCGATTGCTCGGTGCAGCGGCGCAACCAGAAGGTGATCGAGGAAACGCCCGCGCCCGACTTGACCGCCGCCGAACGCGACGCGCTGCACGCGAGCGCGGTGCGGCTCGCGCGCGCGGTCGGCTACGCGTCGGCCGGCACGGTCGAGTTCGTGTTCGACGCGAGCGCGCGGCACTTCTATTTTCTCGAGGTCAACACGCGCTTGCAGGTCGAGCATTGCGTGACCGAAGCGGTGACGGGCATCGATCTCGTCGAATGGATGATCCTGCAGGCCGAAGGCGATCTGCCGCCGCTCGACGCGCTCGCCGTCGCGCCGCGCGGCGCGAGCATCCAGGTGCGGCTCTACGCGGAGGACCCGAACAAGCAGTTCCAGCCGAGCGCGGGGCTGCTCACGCACGTCGCGTTTCCCGACGACGTGCGCGTCGACGGCTGGATCGAGGCGGGCACGGAGATCAGCGCGCATTACGATCCGCTGCTCGCGAAATTGATCGTGCGCGGCGACACGCGCCGCGATGCGCTGGCCACGCTGCAGGCCGCGCTGGCGCGCACCGAGCTGTACGGGATCGAGACCAACCTCGATTACCTGCGCGCCATCGCCGGCTCGGACACGTTCGCGCGCGGCGCGCCGACCACCGCGTTCCTGTCGCGCTTCGCGTTCGCGCCGCATACGATCGACGTGCTCGACGGCGGCGTGCAGACCACCGTGCAGCAGGCGCCGGGGCGCGTCGGCTACTGGAGCGTCGGCGTGCCGCCGTCGGGGCCGATGGACGACCGCGCGTTCGACCTCGCGAACGCGCTGCTCGGCAACCCGCGCGACGCGGCCGGGCTCGAATTCACGATGGTCGGCGCGACGCTGCGCTTCAACACGGCGACGCTGTTCGTGCTCGGCGGCGCGCCGCTCGCGGCGACCCTCGACGGCGAGCCTGCGCCGTTCTGGCAGGTGTTGCGCGCGCGGCCGGGCGCGGTGCTGAAGCTCGGCGGCGTGACCGGCGCGGGCGTGCGCGCATGCCTCGCGGTGAAAGGCGGGTTGCAGGTGCCCGACTATCTCGGCAGCAAGGCGACCTTCACGCTCGGCCAATTCGGCGGCCACGCGGGGCGCGCGCTGCGCCGCGGCGACGTGCTGCACTTGCACGCCGTCGCCGCGCGCGGCGACGCCGGTGCGACGCTGCCCGCGGCCGAGATTCCCGCGCTCACGCATGCGTGGACGCTCGGCGTGCTCGACGGTCCGCACGGTGCGCCGGACTTCTTCACGCCGGACGACATCGCGATGCTCTACGGCACGCAATGGACGGTTCACTACAACTCTAGCCGCACGGGCGTGCGGCTGATCGGCCCGAAGCCGCAATGGGCGCGGGCCGACGGCGGCGAGGCCGGCCTGCATCCGTCGAACATCCACGACAACGCATACGCGATCGGCGCCGTCGATTTCACCGGCGACATGCCGGTGATCCTCGGCCCGGACGGGCCGAGCCTCGGCGGCTTCGTGTGTCCGGTCACGGTCGTGCGCGACGAGCTGTGGAAGCTCGGCCAGCTGCGGCCGGGCGATACCGTGCAGTTCGTGCGCGTGGCGGCGGACGTGGTGTCGGCGTTGCCGGGTGGGGCGGCCGACGGCGCTATAGCCTCGAATACCGCCGAAACAGATGCGGCCGCGAGTAGTGCGACGCAAACCTTCGTCACGGCCCCGGCCGCCGCGCTCGCGCCCGCCGCGCCGGCCGTCATAACCGGCTCGACCGCCGAGCCCAGCGAGCCCGGCGACTGCATACTGGCGCGCGACGCATCGGCCGGCGGCGGCATCGGCGTCGTCTACCGGCGCTCCGGCGATCGCAACGTGCTCGTCGAATACGGGCCGCTCGTGCTCGACCTGAACCTGCGTTTTCGCGTGCATGCGCTGATGTGCTGGCTCGACGCGCATCGTCTGCCCGGCATGCTCGACCTGACGCCGGGCATCCGTTCGCTGCAGGTGCAGTTCGACCCGCGCACGCTGCCGCTCGATGCGCTGCTCGTGCATCTGCAGGCCGCCGAGCGCGAACTGCCCGACGTAACCGACATGCGCGTGCCGAACCGCATCGTGCATCTGCCGCTGTCGTGGGACGATCCGTCGACCCGCGTCGCGATCGAGCGCTACATGCAATCGGTGCGGCCCGATGCGCCGTGGTGCCCGAGCAACATCGAGTTCATCCGCCGCATCAACGGCCTCGCCCACATCGACGACGTGAAGCGCATCGTGTTCGACGCGCGCTATCTGGTGATGGGGCTCGGCGACGTCTATCTCGGCGCGCCCGTCGCGACGCCGATCGATCCGCGGCACCGGCTCGTGACCACCAAATACAACCCCGCCCGCACGTGGACGCCCGAGAATGCGGTCGGCATCGGCGGCGCGTACCTGTGCGTGTACGGGATGGAAGGGCCGGGCGGCTACCAGTTCGTCGGCCGCACGGTGCAGATGTGGAACCGTCATCGGACCACGCGCGAATTCGAGGCCGGCAAGCCGTGGCTGCTGCGTTTCTTCGACGAGATTCGCTTCTACGAAGTGAGCGAAGCGGAGCTGAGTGCGCTGCGCGCGGATTTCATCGCGGGCCGCGCGGCGCTGAAGATCGAGGAATCGGTATTCGACCTGCGCGCATACAACGGCTTCCTGCGCGACGAGGCCGATTCGATCGCCGCGTTCAAGGCCTCGCAGCAGGCCGCATTCGACGCGGAGCGTGAGCGCTGGCGCGCGGCCGGGCATGCGGAATACGTCGGCGACGCCGAGCCGGGCGACGCGCAAGCGGCGCGCGTCGCGGGCGCGCTCGACGCTACGCAGCGCGCGATTGCGGCGGACGTGTCGGGCAGCGTCTGGAAGGTGCTGGTCGAAGCCGGCGAGCGCGTGACCGAAGGTCAGGTCGTCGCGATCGTCGAGTCGATGAAGATGGAGGTGGCGGTGACGGCAACGGAAAGCGGCACGATCGAGACGATCGATTGCGCGCCGGGCGCGGCGGTGGTGGCCGGGCAGCGGCTGATGGTGATGAAGGCGGGCGCCGCCGAGGAGGTCGCATGAGCACGACGCAACGTTCGATTCTGCCGGGGCTGCATTCGATCGCCGAGCTGCGCGCGCGCTACGCGTCGGGCGAGCTGACGCCGCATGCGCTCGTCGAGGCGATCGCCGCGCATTTCGACGCGGGCGATCCGCACCATGCGTGGATCAGGCCGCTCACGCTCGCGGAGATGAGCGAGTATGCGCATGCGCTCGCCGCGCGCGAGCCCGCATCGTTGCCGCTTTACGGCGTGCCGTTCGCGATCAAGGACAACATCGACCTCGCCGGCATCCCGACCACGGCCGGCTGCCCGGCCTATGCGTATACGCCCGAACGCAGCGCGCCGGTCGTCGCGCGACTGATCGCGGCCGGCGCGATTCCGATCGGCAAGACCAATCTCGACCAGTTCGCGACGGGGTTGTCGGGGCAGCGCTCGCCTTACGGCGCGTGCCGCAATGCGCTCGACCCGCGCTACGCGTCGGGCGGCTCGAGCTCCGGCTCGGCGGTGGCCGTCGCGCTCGGCGTCGCAACGTTCTCGCTCGGCACCGACACGGCCGGCTCGGGCCGCGTGCCGGCCGCGTTCCACGGGCTCGTCGGGCTCAAGCCGACGCGCGGCGTGTTGAGCACGCTCGGCGTCGTGCCGGCGTGCCGCTCGCTCGATTGCGTATCGGTGTTCGCCCGTTCGCCGGCCGATGCGCGCGCGGTGTTCGACGTCGCGCAGGGCGTCGCCGAACGCGATCCGTATGGGCGCGCATGGCAGCCGCTGCTCGACGCCCATGGCGTGCGCGCGCGGCCGGCGCCGCCGCTCGGGCAACTGCGCTTCGGCGTGCCGCGCGCCGATCAGCTCGAGTTCTACGGCGACGCGTCGTATCGCGCTGCATGGGACGCGGCGCTCGTCCGATTGCGCGCGACCGGCGCGCGAGTCGTCGAGATCGACTTCGGCCCGTTTCTGTCCGCCGCGCGGCTGCTGTACGGCGGCCCGTGGGTGGCCGAACGCGTCGCCGCGATCGGCGCGTTTGCCGCGCGGCAGCCCGATGCGCTGCATCCGGTGATCCGCGAAATCCTCGGCGGCGCCTCGCGCTTCAGCGCGGCCGATGCGTTCGCGGCGTTCGACCAGCTCGCGACGCTGCGCGTCGACGCGGCTGCCGGGTGGGAAGGGCTCGACGCGATCGCGATGCCGACCTCGCCGACGATCGCGACCGTCGACGCGCTCGAAGCCGATCCGATCGCGATCAACTCGCGCTTCGGCTACTACACGAACTTCGTGAATCTGCTCGATCTGTCGGCGATCGCGGTGCCTGCCGGCACCTGCGAGACCGGGCCGCATGCGGGCCTGCCGTTCGGGATCACGTTCGTCGGCCGCGCGCACGACGACGCGCGCCTGCTCGATCTCGCGCAGGCGTGGGGCGACGGCGTGGGTCACGCCGTCGGTGCGGTCGCTGCGGCGTCGGCGGCCGCGTCGATAGCCGCGTCGATGGCCGCAAATCGCGCCTGCGCCGGCTTCGTGCGCGTGGCCGTCGTCGGTGCGCATCTGCGCGGCGAGCCGTTGAACGGCGAGCTCACGCAGCGCGGCGCGCGCTTCGTCGCCGAGACCACGACCGCGCCCGCCTATCGCCTGTACGCGCTGTCCGCCGCGACCAGCGGCGGCGTCGCGAAACCGGGCCTCGTGCGCGTGCCGGCCGGCGGCGCGCCGATCGCGGTGGAGGTCTGGGAAATGCCGGTCGACGCGTACGGCAGCTTCGTCGCCGGCATCGCGGCGCCGCTCGGCATCGGCACGCTGACGCTCGCGGACGGCGCGACGGTGCAGGGCTTCGTCTGCGAAAGCGCGGCGCTCGACGATGCGCAGGACATCACGCGCTTCGGCGGCTGGCGCGCGTATCGCGCGCAGGCCGCGAGCCGCGCGCTGCAATGAACGTCCGGTCGCGCGGGGCTGCGGCCTGCGCGCGACCGGCACCCAAACGATACGGAGATTTCCATGTCAACGACCCGCAATACGACCGGATGGCTCGCCGTGCGCCGCGAACTGACGACGCGCGGCAAGTGGACGCTCGGCATCGCGTCCTTCCTGCTGCCGTTCGCCGTCTGGTGCCTGGTCAGCTACGTGCCGTTCATTTGGCATCCGCAAATGCGCATCACGAATCCCGGCAGCGTCGACTATTTCCAGACCGGCATGCAGATCGACCGCGACGTGTTCGACGACGAGCTCGCGCATGCGCGCGCCACGCACGCGGCCGTGCCGGAGGGCGTGCGCGCGAATCCGGTGTACCTGCCGGCGCCGCATCAGGTGCTGCGCGCGTTCTATACCGCGTTCTCGACGCCGCCCGCGTCGCGCGACGGCGTGTGGCTGCACGAGAGCCTGTGGCACAGCATCCGGATCATCTTCTGGGGCTTCGTGATCTCGTCGGCGATCGGCGTGCCGCTCGGCATCGTGTGCGGCACGTTCAGCGCGCTCGCGCGGCTGCAGGAGCCGTTCCTCGAATTCTTCCGCTACCTGCCGGCCCCGGCGTTCGGCGCGCTGATGGTCGCGATCCTCGGCATCTACGACGCGCCGAAGATCGCCATCATCGTGATCGGTACGCTGTTCCAGCAGGTGCTGATCGTCGCGAACACCACGCGCAAGCTCGAATACGGGCTGTTCGAGGCCGCGATGACGCTCGGCACCAACAAGCTGAAGCTGCTCACGCACGTCGTGATTCCGGGCGTGCTGCCCGACCTGTATCGCGACCAGCGCATCCTGCTCGGCTGGGCATGGACCTATCTGATCGTCGCGGAGCTCGTCGGCACCAGCTCGGGCATCACGTGGTACATCAGCCAGCAGGCGCGCTACCAGCATTTCGACAACGTCTATGCGGCGATCCTGATGATCGGGATCATCGGCGTCGGCACCGACCTCGCGCTCGGCGCGCTCGGCCGCCGGCTGTTTCCGTGGGACCGCACGCTCAAAGCGTGACGCCCGCTCGCGCATACCCATCGACCGATCGTTGCAGAGGCCATCATGCAGAACCCGCAAGCCGTTCCCGACTACCTGATTCAATCCGACGCGGTGCGCGAGCGCTTCGCGCGGCTCAAGGCCCGCGACGTGATCCTCGACGTGCGGCACGTCGGCAAGCGTTTCGCGACGCCGCAGGGCGAGTGCGTCGCGCTCGACGACATCAGCTTCCGCACGCACCGGCGCGAGTTCGTCTGCGTGATCGGCCCGTCGGGCTGCGGCAAGTCGACGTTGATCCGCATCCTGGCCGGGCTCGACACGCAGACGAGCGGCGAGGTGCTGCTCGACGGCAAGCCGGTGCAGGGGCCGGGCGCCGATCGCGGGATGGTGTTTCAGGGCTACACGCTGTTTCCGTGGCTCAGCGTGAAGAAGAACGTGATGTTCGGCCTGCGGATGAACGGCAGCAGCAGCGGCGAGGCCGAGCGCGAGGCGCTGCAGTGGCTCGATCTGGTCGGGCTCACGCGCTTCGCCGACGTGTATCCGCACCAGCTGTCGGGCGGGATGAAGCAGCGCGTCGCGATCGCGCGCTCGCTCGCGAACCGCCCGCGCATCCTGCTGATGGACGAGCCGTTCGGCGCGCTCGACGCACAGACGCGCGCGAAGATGCAGGCGCACCTGCTCGACATCTGGCGCTACATCGACGTGACGATTCTGTTCATCACGCACGATCTCGACGAGGCGATCCTGCTGGCCGACCGGATTCTGGTGCTGAAGGCGAATCCGGGCTCGGTGCACGAGTTGATCGAGGTGCCGCTGCCGCGACCGCGCGACGGCTCGCAGGTCAATACGCCGGAGTTCATCGCGACGAAGGCGCGGCTCGACGCACTGATCCATCCGAAGGAAGCTGCGCCGGCGGACGACGACGGCGTCAGGCCGCACATGATCCGGATGACCGACGTGGCGGATAACGTCGAGTAGCGGTTCGATCCGTGGCCGGTGCGTGGCGTCGGCTTGCCGGCGTGGTTTGTACATGCGGCGGGGACGATCACGCTTTCGCGATGAACGCGGGCGGTTCGGATAGCAACGCGTCGTCGCGTCGAAATGGCCGGGTCGTCCGCCAGGCGATGGCCGTGTGTCTCGTGCTGCTCGACGGTGCACCGTCGCGCGCTCGGCGCGACGCGTGCTATCGCGGCGGTCGCGATGCCGATGGCGGCACGCTGACAGGCGCAACGCGAGCCGCCCACTGGGCGGCGTGTTCGAGTTGCGCCCGCGCCGAACGCGGCCGCGAGACGGTCGCCGATCGACAAGCCGCGCCCGCCCCAATACAACGAGCGGCACGGACACCGCAGGCGCGCCGCGCGCGTTGAGCCAACACCGCGAACGGCGAACACCGATGCGACGGGTCGATGACTTCGCCTCAGAGATTGCGAGTCGTCCACCGTCGCGCGTGCGGCCGGCGCAAGCTACGGCGTCGGCCGCACGCCGTAGCTGTTGCCGTCAACAAGCCGAACGTTCGCCCCAGCGCGGGCGAGTGCCAAGTGCTCGGCGCCGCTCACATTGCCCTTCCAGCGCACGCTGATGCGAGTGCGGGCTTCCCTCTCTCCATCGTTCGATCGGTCGCGATTCGTCTTCACCCCTGGCGCGGCCCACGTGTCCGTCCATCAATGAGCCTCCTCAGCGCGCGCGAACACGCCGGCAAGCGGCGCCGGGTCGAACGCGACGCCATTTCCATGAATACCGAAATACGGGAATTCGCGATGTATCGCAGCCTGACGGGCGGCGGCGGGACAGCAATCTGAACCACAGGAATTCGCAATTTCACCGGGTAAACGTGAATCCGTTCAGCCGCCGTTGTCAATAGCGATAGTTTGACAAATCCCGTATTTCGGGATTAAAGTGAATTCCACTTCGTCACCTACCCAGAGCCGCCGAATGGAAATCCCACACCTGGACACCGATGCCCGAACCCGCGATGGCGCGAGCATCGTGCTCGAAACGGCGCGCGAGCGCGGCGTCGACATCTGTTTCGCGAATCCCGGCACGACGGAAATGCCGTTCGTCGTCGCGCTCGATCGGGTGGCGGGCGTGCGTCCGATCCTGGGGCTGTTCGAGGGCGTCTGCACGGGCGCCGCGGACGGTTACGGCCGGATGGCCGGCAAGCCCGCGATGACGCTGCTGCACCTCGGGCCGGGCCACGCGAACGGCATCGCCAACCTTCACAACGCCCGTCGTGCCCGCACGCCGATCCTGAACATCGTCGGCGATCACGCGCGCGCGCATCTGAAATACGACGCGCCGCTCACCTCCGACATCGAATCGCTCGCGCGGCCGGTGTCGGTCTGGTATCGCAGCGTCGCGCATGCCGACGATCTGGCGAGCGACACCGCTGCCGCGATCGCGGCAGCGACCGCGGCGGCCTCGGGCGTCGCGACGCTGGTGCTGCCGGTCGATCTGCAGTCGGCGGCCGTGAACGAAACCGCGTCGCAGCCGCGTGCGCAGGCCGCACCGGCCCCTGCCGCACCCGCATTCGACGCGGCCCGGCTCGCACGGGTCGCGGACCTGTTGCGCACCGGCGTGCCCGCGGTGCTGCTGCTGGGCGCCCGAGCGCTGTCCGCGCGCGGCCAGAAGGCGGCAGCGCGGATTGCGGCGGCCACCGGCGCGGCTTGTTTCGGCGAAACCTTTCCCGCGCGCGCGGAGCGCGGCGGCGGCCTGCCGGACATCGACCGGCTGCCGTACTTTCCCGAGCCGGCGCGCGCGGCCCTCGCCGGGCGCAAGGTCGTGCTCGCCGGCGCGCTCGCGCCCGTCACGTACTTCGCATACGAAGGCATCCCGGGCGAGCTCGCGCCGCCCGAGGACCTCGTCACGCTGGCCGATCCGGGCGAGGCGGCCGACGCGGCGCTGGAAGCGCTCGCCGAAGCCGTCGGCGCGACGGCCGACGTCGACGGTGTGCGCGTCGCACGCTGGAACGTCGAAGCCGGGCCGCTGACGCCGCAGACGGCCGGGCGCGTGCTGGCCGACGCGCTGCCGGACGACGCGATCGTGTCGATCGAAGGCGGCACCTGCGGGTATCCGTTCGTGACGGCGTCGGCGCGCGCGCGCCGGCACACGATCCTCACGAACACCGGCGGGGCGATCGGCCAGGGGCTGCCGGTCGCGCTCGGCGCCGCCGTCGCATGCCCGGCGCGCCGCGTGTTCGCGCTGCAATCCGACGGCAGCGCGCAGTACACGATCCAGGCGCTGTGGACGATGGCGCGCGAGCGTCTGCCGATCGTGATGCTGATCGCATCGAACCGGCGCTACGCGATCCTGCAGACGGAACTCGCGCGCAACGGCCAGCCGGCCGACACGCCGCACGCGAGCCGGCTGACGCTGCTGGACGATCCGCCGATCGACTGGCTCGCGCTGTCGGCCGGCTACGGCGTGCCGGCCGAGCGCGTGAGCACGACGCAGGCGCTGTCGCGCGCGCTGGACGACGCGCTCGCGCACACCGACGGGCCGCGCCTCATCGAGATGTGCCTCGCCTAAGCGGGCGCTTGCCCGCTCCATCAATCCCGACTCTCATCATTTCTCGCCATGGATCTGCAACTCAACGGAAAGGCCGCGTTCATCACCGGCGGCAGCATGGGCATCGGCAAGGCCGTTGCGCTGGAGCTGGCCCGCGAAGGCGTCAACGTCACGATCGCGGCGCGGCGCATGGAACACCTGGAGGCCGCCGCCGCCGAGCTTCGCACGGCGCTCGAACCGCTCGGCAGCGCCGCGGGCGCGATCCTGCCGGTCACGCTCGACACGACCGACATGCGCTCCATCGAAGCGGCGATGGCGGCCAGCGTCGAACGCTTCGGACGCCTCGACGTCCTGCTCAACGGCGCCGCGCATCCGGGCGGGCTGGTGCGCGCGGAGCTGGAGCATGCGGACCCGCAAGGCCTGCTGCAGGACATCGACATCAAGGTGATCGGCTACCTGCGCTGCGCGAAGGCGGCCGCGCCGTACATGCGCCGCAACGGCTTCGGCCGGATCGTGAACGTCGGCGGCCTGACGGGCCGCGGCAGCAAGCAGCTGTCCGGCATGCGCAACGTGGCGATCGTGCATCTGACCAAGACGCTGTCCGATCAGCTCGGGCCGTTCGGCATCACGGTGAACACGATTCATCCGGGCGTGGTCGAGACGCCGCACATCCACGAACTCTACGAGAAGGAAGCGCACAAGCAGGGGCTGACGGCCGCCGAGGTCGAGGCCAACTACGTCAAGGCGACGCCGATCCGGCGCGTGCTGCAGCCCGAGGAGATGGGCTGGATCGTCGCGTTTCTCGCGTCGCCGAAAGCCGGCTCGATCACCGGCGAGTCGATCGGCTGCGACGGCGGGCTCACCCGCGGCATCTTCCTCTGATTTCCCCGACTTCCCCGACTTCCCGACACAAGGAGCTTCCCATGACCGCAACCGTACTGGTCGCCACGGCCGGACAAGGCATCCTGCGCTCGAACGACGACGGCAAGACCTGGCATCGCCTCGGCCTGACCGAGCCGATCGAGTTCGACGGCATCGTGCGCGCGCTCGCCGTGGACCCGGCCACGCCGTCGCGCGTGTATGCCGGCGCCGATGCGGGACTGTGCATCAGCGACGACGGCGGCGCGCACTGGTATCGCCCCGCGAACGCGCTGAACGGGCAGACCGTCTGGTCCATCGCGATCGATCCGGCGAACCCGGCGGTGCTCTACGCGGGCACCGGCGCGCCGTCGCGGGCCGCGCTTTACAAGTCGACCGACGCCGGCATGAGCTGGACGCCGACGGCGCCCGTATTCCCCGAGTTCTGCTCCGGCGTCAACCGGCCGCGCCTGCTGACGATCTGCGTCGACCCGAGCGAGAGCCGCAATGTGTGGTACGGCGTCGAGGAAGGCGGTGCATGGCGCAGCCGCGACGGCGGCGCGACCTGGGCGCGGGTGGACGGCGCAGGCACCGCGATCCGCAACAGCGACATTCACGCGATCGCCGTGTTGCCCGCGACGGCCGATACTCCCAAGACCACGCTGCTGCTGACGGTGAATGCCGTGTACGTGAGCGATGACGACGGACGGACGTGGGACGGCGAGCTGTCGCGCGAGCGTTTCGACGGGCTGTACTACACCCGCACGGTCGTGCCGCTGGCGACGCCCGACGGCGCACTGCTGATGGCGATCGGCGACGGCACGCCGGGCACGCAAAGCCGCATCTACCGCTCGACCGACCGCGGCCGCGCCTGGCGCGAGACGGACCTGCAGACGCCGCCGAACTCGACGTTCTGGGCGTTCGGCGTCCACGGCGCGCGCCCGGAGCTCGTCTATGCGGGCACCAAGTACGGCCACCTGTTCCGCTCGCGCGACGGCGGCCGGAACTGGACCAAGGAATGGCGCGATTTCAGCGAGATCACGGCGGTCGCATGGACGCCGTTCGAAGCGCCGCTCGTGGCCCATGCGCAATCCACGCACTGACCGGAGCCCGCGATGACGTCATCCGACTTCCGGCAGCAGGCCGAACGCGCGAACGCGAGCGGCCGGCCGATGCCGACGCCGCACGTCCAGCGCACCCACCTGTCGCTGTTCGTGCGCGATCCGGTGCGCTCGAGCACCTGGTACGCCGACGTGCTCGGCATGAAGGAAACCGCGCGCGGCGATCAGTGGGTGTTCATGTCGTTCGGACAGAAGCATCACGACATCGCGCTGATCCGCGCGGCGTCCGATGCGGAGCTCGGCACGATCGGGCTGCAGCACTACGGCCTCGAAATCGCGGGCGGGCTGACCGAGCTGCGCCGCCTGTACGGCATGCTGATCCGCCGCCACGTGCCGATCGTCAAGATCACCGATCACAAGGTGGGCATCGGCGTGTACTTCAACGATCCGGACGGCAACCGCCTCGAGTTCTTCTGCGAGACCGTCACCGACGACGAGGAAGGCAAGCGCGTGCTCAACCGCTACCACGCGCCGAGCGATCCGACGCAGCTCGAACCGCTGTTCGACTAGCGTCGCCGCCGCCGTTGCCGCTCCGAACCACCGCATATCCACACCATTGACCAGGGAATCCCGATGAGCAAGACCGCCAATTTCGAAGGCTTTCATATCCGCAAGTGGTACACGCAGATCGAGGATTCGCTCGCGAACGAGACCGGCCAGCTGGCCGACGGCGAACCGCTGCGCAAGATCGTGATCGCGGCGGCCGTCCACAATCCGTACGCCGGGCGTTTCAGCGAGAACCTCGACGACCTCGTGCGTCCGTCGCCCGCGCTCGGCCGCGAGTTCGCGCGGCGCATCGAAGCGCTCGCGGCGAGGCGCGCGATCGAGAGCTACGGCAAGGCGTGTCTCGTCGGCTCGGCGGGCGAGTACGAGCACGGCAACGCGTTCCTCACGTCGATCTTCGCCGAACCGATCCGCGCGGCGCTCGGCGGCGGCAAGGCGTGGGTGCCGTCGAGCGGCAAGCGCGGCCCGATCAACACGGTGATCGACGTGCCTCTCGCGCACAAGGACGCGCTGTACGTGCGCTCGCACTACGACACCGTCACCTGCCTGTTCCCCGATGCGCCGAACGATGACGAAGTGCTGGTGATCTTCGCGTTCGCGACGCGCGGCCGCCTGCATGCGCGGCTCGGCGGGCTGAAGGCGAGCGAGATCGTCGGCCGCGACGGTCTGGTCTGAATGCTGGCGCGGCGCGGAGGGCGAACGATGAACCGGGCATCCGGAACCGATGGATGGATCGTCAGCGACGGCTTGCGGCTGCACTACGTCAGCTGGGGACGCGACGATGCGCCGGCCGTGGTGATGCTGCATGGCCTGCGCAGCTACGCGCAGACGTGGGCCGACGCGGCGCGTGCGCTGACCGACCGCTACCGCGTCGTCGCGCTCGATCAGCGCGGGCGCGGCGCGAGCGACTGGGATCCGCGGCGCGAATACTACGCGGCGGCCTATGTGCGCGATCTCGACGCGCTGGTACGGGCGCTCGGCCTGCGGCGCTTCGTGCTCGTGGGCCATTCGATGGGCGGCGCCAACGCGTTCGTCTATGCGGGCCGCGATCCGGAGCGGCTCGCCGGCCTCGTGATCGAAGACATGGGCCCCGGTGCGTCCGTCGGCTCGCACGGATCGGCGCGCATCAAGCGCGAGCTGCTGGAAACGCCCGACGGGTTCGCGACGTGGGCCGACGCGCGCGCGTTCTGGTGCCGCCAGCGGCCGAACCTGCCGGAGGCGGCGCTCGATTCCCGCGTCGCGCATTCGCTGCGGGAGGACGCGCCCGGACGCATCGTCTGGCGGCACGACGCCGCGGGAATCGCGGCCGCGCGGCTCGCCGCGACGCCCGAGCAACTGGTCGACCTGTGGCCGCTGATACGGAGCCTGCGGGTGCCGACGCTGCTGCTGCGCGGCGGCGATTCGGACTTTCTATCCGCGCAGGTCGCGGCCGACATGAGCGCGGCCAACGCCGTGATCGAGCGGGTCGATATCGCGGGCGCGACGCACTACGTGCATGACGATCGGCCCGCGGCGTTCAACGGCGCATTGCGCGAATGGCTCGACCGTCTCGACGATCCGGCATGGCGCGCGGGGGAGCGGGGCGCATGAAAGCGGACAACCGGAACCGGACCTCGGTCGCGATCGTCGGCGCGGGGCCGAACGGCGCGGCGCTGGCGAACCTGCTCGGCCTGTATGGCGTCGATACGGTCGTGGTCGAGCGGGCGCCGCAGATCGTCGACTTCCCGCGCGCGGTCGGCATCGACGACGAAGCGCTGCGGCTGTTCCAGACCGCCGGCGTGGCCGACGAGCTGAGTCGCGACATCATCCAGAACGTGCCGTTGCGGATGTTCAATGCGCGCGGCGAATGCTTCGCCGACGTGCGTCCGTCGGTCCGCGAGTTCGGCTGGTGGCGACGCAACATCTTCATGCAGCACCTGGCCGAGCGCACGTTGCGCGACGCGCTGGCGCGCTATCCGCACGTGTCGCTGCGCACCGGCGAGGAAGTCGTCGGGCTGGAGCAGGACGACGCGCACGTGACGCTGCGGGTGCAGGGCGCCGACGGGCAGCACTACGCGCTCGACGCCGATTACGTGGTGGCGGCCGACGGCGGGCGCAGTCCGCTGCGCGAGATGCTCGGCATCCCGCTCGCCGGCACGACGCATCCGAT
This sequence comes from Burkholderia sp. B10, assembly GCF_004368385.1. NCBI lineage: Bacteria > Pseudomonadati > Pseudomonadota > Betaproteobacteria > Burkholderiales > Burkholderiaceae > Burkholderia > Burkholderia sp. B10. The sequence goes on from NZ_PQMX01000003.1 coordinate 26,281, forward strand.
GAAGTGGGTCGTGGTCGACGTGAAGAACGCCGGCCTCGACCAGCCCTGCACCGCGCTGAACTGCGACCCGCGCCGCCCGAACGTGTGCATCTATCTGCCGTTCAACTACCGGCGCTGGGAATTTCTCGTGTTTCCGCACGAGGACGAACAGGCGATCGCGCAACCGGAGTCGATACGCGCACTGATCGCACCGTACGTCGAAGACGTCGAGCGGCTGGAGATCGTCCGGGCGCGCACCTACACGCATCACTCGCGCGTGGCGGAGCGCTTCGTCGCGGGCCGCATAGCGCTCGTCGGCGATGCCGCGCACCTGAGCCCGCCGTGGATCGGGCAAGGGCTGAATGCGGGCCTGCGCGACGTGGGCAACCTCGCGTGGAAGCTGGCCGGGATCGTCCACGGTAGGTTGAACCCCGGCGTGCTCGCGACCTACGAATCGGAGCGCCGCGCCCATGCGAAGGCGATGATCGACCTCGCGGACACGTTCGGCGCGATGCTGATGCCGACCAGCCTTCCGGTCGCATTCCTGCGCGATCGGCTGCTCGCGGCCGCGCGGTTTGCGCCGGGCCTGAAGGACTACGTGCTGCAAATGCGTTTCAAGCCGATGCCGAGCTATACGCGCGGGGTCGTGGTGACGGGCGCATCGGATGCGTCGGGCGCGATCGGCCGGATGATCGTCCAGCCCGACGTCGAAACGGCCGACGGTGTGCGCCGCAAGCTCGACGACGTGCTCGGCCCGTGGTTTTCGATCATCGGCTGGCAATGCGATCCGCAAGCGAGCCTGAGCGACGACGATCGCGCGTTCTGGACCGCGCTGGGCGCGAAGTTCGTGCAGATCGTCCGGTCGCGCAGCGGCACGTGCCGCGAGCAGCGCATCGCGAGCGCGCACGGCAGCGAGTGCGTCGAAGACGTCGACAACGCGATGGCCGACTGGTTCGACCGGCATGCGGGGCCGCTGGTCGTCGTCCGTCCGGACCGGTACGTCGCCGCGCAGACCGACGCGGTCGGCATCGCCGGCGTGACGGCCGCGTTCCGCGCATTCGCGCCGCAGCAGCAAGCGGAGGCCGCGCATGTTTGTTGAGCAACGCATCTATACGCTGGTGCCCGGCGGCGTCGCCGAGTATCTGCGGCTCTATGCGGAGTGCGGTCGCGCGCCGCAGGAGCAGGCGCTCGGCACGATGGTCGGCTGCTTCACGACCGAAGTCGGGCCGCTGAACCAGCTCGTGTATCTGTGGGCCTTCGATTCGCTCGACGAGCGCGCACGGCGTCGCGCGGCGCTGATGGCCGATCCGGCGTTCGGCGTGTTCCGCGGCAAGGTGCGGCATCTGCTGGTCCGGCAGGAGAACCGGATTCTCCGGCAGGAAATCGGCGGTTTGCTGGCCCGGCCGCAACCGGCGGCGTGACCTGCCGGTCGTCGTGCCGGCGGCGGTCACGCGCCGCGCCGGCGCCCTTCATGCAATTCCACGTGAGGCACCCGCGTTGATTCCGTTTACTCCGCTGACTTCCCGGATGAGCTCCGGCGTCCGACACGACTACGCGCCGCTTCGGCTGTACATCGACGGCAGGTTCCACGATGCCGACGGCCGGCGCACGCAACCGGTCGTCGATCCCGGGACCACACGCGTGCTCGGCGAGCTGCCGCATGCGACGGCGCACGACATCGACGCCGCGGTGCAGGCCGCGCATCGCGCATTCGTCACGTGGCGGCACGAGTCGCCGCTCGTGCGTTCCGACCTCCTGCGTCGCGCCGCCGCGCTCGCGCGCGAGCGCGCCGAGACCATCGGCCGGCACATCACGATGGACCAGGGCAAGCCGCTTCGCGAGGCGATCGCCGAGGTCGTGTCGGCGGCCGAGCAGCTCGAATGGCATGCGGAGGAGGGACGCCGCACCTACGGGCGGGTCGTGCCGGCCCGTTCCCCGGACGTCATGCAGACGGTGCTGCGCGAGCCGATCGGCGTATGCGCGGCGTTCTCGCCGTGGAATTTCCCGTTCAGCCAGGCGATGCACAAGATCGCAGCCGCGCTGGCGTCGGGATGCACGCTGGTGCTGAAAGGGCCGGAGGAATCGCCGAGCGCGATCGTCGCGCTCGCGCAGCTGTTTCACGATGCCGGCTTGCCGCCTGGCTGCCTGAACATCGTCTGGGGCGTGCCGGGCGACGTATCGAAGCAGCTGATCGAAGCGCCGCAGGTGCGCAAGATTTCGTTCACCGGATCGGTGCCCGTCGGCAAGCAACTGGCGGCGCTCGCCGCGTCGCTGATGAAGCGCATGACGATGGAGCTGGGCGGTCATGCGCCGGTGCTCGTCTGCGCGGACGCCGACGTCGAGCGCGCCGCGGCGATGCTGGCCGCGTACAAGTTTCGCAACGCCGGGCAGGTGTGCGTATCGCCGACGCGGTTCTTCGTGCAGCGCGCGGCGTTCGACCGGTTCGTCTGCGCCTATCTCGACGCGGTGGGCACGATCCGCGTCGGCTACGGGCTGGACGCGGGCGTGACGATGGGGCCGCTCGCGCATGCGCGGCGCGTGGACGAGATCGACGCCTTCGTGGCCGACGCAACGGCCAAAGGCGCGCAGATCGCCACGGGCGGCATGCGCCTGCCGGGGCCCGGCCACTATTTCGCGCCGACGGTCGTGCTCGGCCCGACGCGCGATACGCGGCTGATGAACGACGAGCCGTTTGGCCCGATCGTGGGCATCGTGCCGTTCGACGATCTCGACGATGCGCTCGCCGAAGCCAACCGCCTGCCGTTCGGGCTCGCGTCGTACGCGTTCACGACGTCGGCGCGCAACGCGCACCGGATCAGCCGCGCGCTCGAGGCCGGCATGGTCAACATCAATCACTTCGGCATGGGGCCGGCGGAAATCCCGTTCGGCGGCGTGAAGGACAGCGGCTTCGGCAGCGAAGGCGGCATGGAAGCGTTCGACGGCTATCTCGTCACGAAATTCGTCACGCAGATGAATTGACCGACGGACGCCTGCCGCCGATCGTGCGCGGCGCGGCGCGTGTTCAGGTGGCTGCGCCGATCTGCGCGGTGGCGTCGATCAGCAGTTTGCCGAGCACCTGCTCGTCGAACAGCGCGAAGTGCTCGGCGCGGAACACGAGCGACAGGCTGCTGTTGATTTCGCCGCTGCTGGCCGTGCGGATCGGTGCGGCGATACCGACGAAACCCGCGTCGAGTTCGCCGCGCGAAATCCAGTAGCCGGACTCGACGATCTGCTGGCAGTGGCGCCAGAACGCGGTCCAGTCGGTCGCGAATTCGCCGAGCTCCGCGTTGTGTCGTTCGTGCAGGCGCTTCAGGCGCGCGCGCGACATCGCGGCGACGATCACCTTCGACGAGGCGCCGACGAACAGCGGCATGATGCGGCCGCGCCCGAAGCCCAGCTGCAGGTTTTCGGCGCCGGACTCGTGCATCACGTTGATGATCTGCTCGTCGAATAGCGTCGACACCAGCGCGTCGCCGCCGGTGACCTGGACCAGATGCTGAATCACCGGTTTCGCGGCATTCAGCGTCGGGTCGGACTGCCGCATGTTGTAGTCGAGATGGATGATGCGCGGCCCGAGCGTATAGCGGCCATTGCTGCCGACGAGCAGGCCGACGGACGCCAGTTCCTTCACGTAGCGGTAGCACGTGGTGCGCGAGAAGCCCATGTGTTCGGCGATCTCCTCGGCGGTCATCGACGTCGCGGACGACGAGAAGACGTCAAGGATGGACAGCATTTTGGTCAGGCTCGACATGACGTGATCCGGGTTCAGACGGGTTGCGGCAACCGAACGAGCGGCGCGACGGCGTTGCAGCGCAAGCGGGCCGGCGCACGCTGCCGCTGCGCCGGCGACAGGGCCGTAGTCTAACTGAAGTCGGTCGCGCGGCGCCCGACCGCAGGGCGCGCAGCACCGACCAGCAACGACGGATTTCGATAGGCATCCCTACATGAAGAGGAGAGTGAAGATGAAGACGTGGATCCGCGTGCTGGCAATCTACGGATGCGGCAGCGCCGTGCCGGCGTTCGCGCAATCGAGCGTGACGCTCTATGGTTCGCTGGACACCGGCGTCACCTATACGAGCAATGTGGCGTCGGCGCCGCGCGGCGGCCGCCAGCTCGCGTTGCAGGCCGGCGTGGCGCGCAACGACGTGTGGGGGCTGACGGGCCGGGAGGATCTCGGCGGCGCGAGCTTTGCGGTCTTCCGGCTCGAAAGCCAGTTCCAGACCTCCGACGGCACGCTCACCGTGCCGGGCGCCGCGTTCAGTTCGCAAGCGTACGTCGGGCTCGGCGGGGACTGGGGAACCGTGACGCTCGGCCGCCAGTTCGATTTCGTCGGCGATCTGATGCCGGCCTTCGCGATCGGCGCGAATACGCCGGCCGGCCTGCTTGCATGGGGCTTGCCGGCGAATGCGTCGGCCGGCGGCGCGCTCGACAACCGCGTCTGGGGCGTGCAGGTGAACAACGCGGTGAAGTACGTGAGTCCGACCTTCGGCGGCGTGTCGTTCGGCGGCATGTGGGGGTTCGGCAACGTACCGGGCACGGTCGCGCGCAGCAGCGTGCAGAGCGCGATGGTGTCGTACACGCATGGTGCGTTCAGCGCCGCGCTGGTGTATTTCGGCCAGCACGACGTGACCTCCGGCGGCAATCTCCGCAACTTCTCGGGCGGCGCCGGCTACGACGTCGGCCGGCTGCGTGTGTTCGGCATGGTGTCGGACGTGCGGATCAGCGCGGCCGCACCGCTGCGGGCCACGACCTACGATGCCGGGCTGACCTATGCAGTGACGCCGTCGCTGCAACTTGGCGGCGGCTTCCAGTTCCAGCAACGCGGCGGCGATACGGGCTCGGCCAACCAGCTCACGCTGACGGCCGACTATTCGCTGTCGAAACGGACCGGCCTGTATGCGGTATTCGCGCGCGGGCACGACAGCGCGTACGGCGCACAGGTCGAGGCCGCGCTCGGCGGCGCGGCGTCGGGGTCGACCCAGAGCGCGGTCCGCGTGGGCCTGCGCCACCAGTTCTGACGGTGCGGCGCGCGACGGCCGGCACGCGCAACGCGCGGCCGCCGTCGCGCCGCGCGCATGTCAGAAGCGATGCATCATCCCGATGCGCAACGCGAGCTGGTTGCGGCCCGACGACTGTCCGGCGGTGCCGAGCACGTGCGCATGGTCGAAGTCGGTGCCGGTGTTGCCGGTCGCATGCTGGTACGCACCCTGGATGTACGTGGAGGTCCGCTTGCTGAGGTCGTAGTCGAGCATCATCGACAGCTGGTGCCAGCTCGGCGAGGCGTCGCCCGCCGCCGTCGCGACGCGCGCGTGCGTATAGGTGTAGGCGGCGCCGAACCACACGTCGGGCAGCAGGAAATACTGGCCGCTGACCTCGAAATTGTCGAACTTCCACGCGTTCTGCGAGCCCGTCGCAGGCTGGTTCGTGAAGTAGACGTTCGCCTCGGGGCTGTAGACGTCGACGTGCGAATAGGCGGCGGACAGCGTCAGCTTGTCATTGAACTTGTACGACGTGCCGACGTCGATGTTCTGCTGCGAACGGCCGCTGAAAACCGTATCGTCGCTCGACAACGCGCCGGCCGCCGTCGCGCCGCCGTTGTTGGCCTTCAGATACGCGACGGCGGCGGAGAACGCACCGGCCTGGTACTGCATCGCGGCGCTGTAGACGCGGTTGCGGGCGAAGCCGCCCGCCTGATTCGAGAGCCCGTAGAGCACTTCGCCCTTGAAGCCGCCGTACGCCGGCGACACGTACTTGACGCTGTTCTGGATGCGGTAGTCCCAGTCGGCGTTGTCGTTGTCGTACGGGTGGGCGCCGAAGTCGCCGAGCCAGTTGCCGGCGGCCGCGAACGGGCTCCACATGTCGAGCGTGGGGTCGTACTGACGGCCCAGCGTGAGTGTGCCGAAGCGATCGGAATCGAGCCCGACGTAGGCCTGCCGGCCGAACATCCGTGACGCGACGCCGAGCGCGCCGGTGCTCGCGTTGAAACCGTTCTCGAGCTGGAAGATCGCTCGCAGGCCGCCGCCGAGATCTTCCGTCCCCTTCAGCCCCCAGTTGCTGCCGACGGTGTCGCCGCTGACCATCTGGTAGGCGCGGCTTCCGGCCGCGTTGCTCGTGAAATTGATGCCTTGGTCAATCGATCCGTAAAGCGTCACGCTGCTCTGCGCGTGAGCGCCCAGGTTGAACCCCATCGCGCAGGCCGCCGTGACGGCCGCTACGGCCGCAATCCTCTTTTTCATTGTCGATCTCCGGGTGACGCAGGAATGGCAGCCCGCGTCGCGACGGGCACGCACGCGCGCCTCCCGCCGGAACAGGATCTGCCATCGGTTGGTAAGACGAAAGACGTGACGTGGAACGAGCCGGGCCGCGACGAGCGGCCCGGTGGTGAAGCGTCGGGTGGTGCGCGCAGGCGCGCGGCGACGGCGTTACAGCATGCGTCGCAACACGTCGTTCTCGCGGTTCGGATCGAAGAAGCGGTGCTTCAGCGCGGCGAGCACGTGCAGCACGACGAGCGCGAGCAGCGTGTAGGCGAGCGTCCTGTGCAGCCACTGGAACGCGACGAACCAGTGGTCGTTCTTCGCCAGCAGCTCGGGCACGCGCAGACCGAAGAACGGCACGCCGTCGCTCTGCGTATAGGTGCTCGACATCGAATAGCCCATCAACGGCACGACGACGGCCAGCGCGTACAGCAGGTAATGGGCGAGCCTGGCGAGCCTGCGGTCGAGTTTCGGCAGGCTCGCCGGCAGCGGCGGCAACGTCTGCATCGAGCGGATCGCCAGTTGGGTCAGGACCACCAGCAGCGTGAGCACGCCGAATTCCTTGTGGGTCGGGTAGTACCAGTCGAATTTGGCGGGCAGGTTGTCGTCGAGCCGGACCATCGTCCAGCCGGTCCACAGCTGCGCACCGATCAGGATCGCCCTGAGCCAGTGAAGCAGCCGAAGCGTGAGCGGATACTTGTGCGCCGGGATTGCAATAGCCTGGTCGTTCATCTGGATGGTCTCTCGTGTAGGCACAACTGCGAAGGGCGGGATGTCGAACGCCTGCTTCGACATCCCGCGCCGGGTGGGACAACCCGCGCCGGGCCGATGCCCCGATCGCCGCGCGGCGCACGCGCCGTCGAAACGACGCGCGTGTGGCCGATGCGCCGCGTCGTCAGGCGATCGCTCGCGCGTCCGTGCAGCACTCCTGCAGCGCGTCGCGCAGCGCATGCGCGATGAGGTCGGTCTCTTCCGGCTGCAGCGTCAGCGGCGGCGACATCACGATCTTATTGGCGATCGCCCGGACCAGCACGCCGCGCTTGCGTGCGGCATCCGCCACGCGCGCCGCGAACCCCTTGCCGGGATCGAGCGGCGTGCGGCTCGCCTTGTCGGTCACGAGATCGAGCGCCAGCATCAGCCCCTTGCCGCGCACGTCGCCGACCGTTTCGAAGTCGCGCGTCAACGGCAGCAGCTGCCCGAGCAGGCGTTGGCCCATGCGCGCCGCGTTGCCCGGCAGATCCTCGGCTTCGACGATGTCGAGTACGGCGAGCGACGCGGCGCAGGCGAGCGGATGGCCGCTGTACGTATAGCCGTGCATGACGACGTGCGAGAAGCCCGCGCCGTGCTCGATCGCTTGCGCGATCCGGCCGTTGTACAGCGTCGCGCCGAGCGGCACGTAGCCGGCCGAAATGCCCTTGGCGACGCACAGGATGTCGGCGGCGACGCCCCAGCCGCGGCTGCCGAGCATGCTGCCGGTGCGACCGAAGCCGGTCACCACTTCGTCGGCGATCAGCAGGATGCCGTGCCGGTCGCATACGCGCCGCACGCGCGCCCAGTAGCCGGCCGGCGGGACGATCAGGCCGCCGGCGCCCTGCACCGGCTCCGCGACGAACGCCGCGATGGTCTGCTGGCCGTGAAATGCGATCGTGTCTTCCAGTTGCCGGATGCAGTGTTCGACCAGCTCGTCCGGATCATCGCAGTTCCACGGGTTGCGATACAGCCACGGCGTGTCGAGCAGCACGCAGCCGGGCAGCAGCGGACCGTGATTGTAGTGGTAGACGCCGTTGCCGCCGATCGACGTGCCGCCCATGTGCACGCCGTGATAGCCGTTGCGCAGCGACAGGAACTTCGTGCGCGACGGCTCGCCCGCGGCGACCCAGTACTGGCGCGCCATCTTCAGCGCGGTCTCGATCGCGTCGGAGCCGCCGCTGCCGAACATGACGCGCTGCATGTCCTCCTGCTCGAACATCGCGCACAGGCGGTCGGCCAGATCGTAGACGCGCGGGTGGGCCACGCCGTCGAAGGTCTGATAGTAGGACAGCTCGTCCATCTGGCGCGCGATCGCGGCCTTCACTTCCGGCCGGTTGTGGCCGACGTTGACGTTCCACAGGCCGCCGACGCCGTCGAGCATGCGGTGGCCTTCGACGTCGTACACGTAGTTGCCGTCGCCGCGGGCGATGATGACCGTCGGCGTGGTATGCCCGGCCGCGGCCGAGCTCATCGGGTGCCAGAACCGCTTTTGTCGCTTTTGGTAGTCCATGAGATATCTCTCTTCAAGTGCGTGAACACGGTGCGGCGCGGCGTGCGCCGCGACATCACAGCGCGGCCGTGACGATCTTTTCCTCGAGGTACGAATCGAGCGCGGCCTTCGACAGGTCGCGCCCGATCCCGCTTTGCCGGGTGCCGCCCCACGGCAGGCGCGCATCGATCGGGCTCCATGCGTTGATGGCGACCGCGCCGACGTCGAGCCGCTCGGCGACGCGGTGCGCGGTGCCGACGTCCTGCGTCCAGACCGAGGCGGACAGGCCGAACGGCGTGTCGTTGGCGATCCGGATCGCCTCGTCCTCGGTCTCGAACGGCATCACCATGCCGACCGGCCCGAACACTTCTTCGCGCGCGATGCGCATGTCCGGATGCACGCCGCCGAGTATCGTCGGGCGCATGAAGCAGCCGCGCGGCGGCACCTGTTCGTCGCCGGCGAGCATGACCGCGCCTTCGGCCAGCGCCGCCGCGACGTGCGCCCGCACGCGTGCGAGATGCCGCGGGTTGATGAGCGCGCCCATCTGCACGCCGGCCTCGGTCGGCGGCCCGACGCGGATGGCGCGTGCGGCGTCGGCGAGGCGCGCTTCGAGCGCGTCCGCGATCGACCGGTGCGCGAGCACGCGCGAGCCGGCCGCACACGTCTGCCCCTGGTTCGCGAACATGCCGGCCACCAGCGACGGGATCGCGCGGTCGAGATCGGCATCCGCGAAGACGATCTGCGCGGCCTTGCCGCCGAGCTCGAGCGTGACGCGCTTGAAGGTGCGCGCCGCATCGCAGGCGATCGTGCGGCCGACTTCGGTACTGCCGGTGAAACTGATCTTGCTGACGAGCGGATGCGCGACGAGCGCGGCGCCGACCTCGGCGCCCATGCCGTGCACGATGTTGACGACGCCGGCCGGCAGGCCGGCTTCGCACGCGAGCTTGCCGAGCCGCGCCACGGCGAGCGGCGCATCCTCGGACGGCTTGATCACCACCGGGCAGCCGGCCGCGAGCGCCGGTGCGAGCTTCCATACGGCGATCATCAGCGGCGCGTTCCACGGCACGATCTGGCCGGCGACGCCGACCGGCGCGCGCCGCGTGTAACTGAGCGTCGGGCGGCCCATGAAGCCGTCGGTCGGGATCGTCCGGCCCTCGAGCTTGTCGGCCCATCCGGCGAAATAGCGCAGCGTGTCGATGCTCATCGGCAGGTCCATCATGCGCATCTCGGCCGGCGGCCGCCCTTGTTCGACGGCGAGCAGGCTCTCCAGCGCTTCGCTTTCGCGCTCGACGAGGTCCGCCAGCCGATACAGCCAGCGGGCGCGGGCCGCGCCGCCCGCGCGCGCCCATGCGTCGTCGTGCAATGCGTCGTGGGCGGCGCGCACGGCGCGATCGACGTCGTCGGCGCTCGAGGCGGGAACGGTGCAGATGCAGTCTCCGGTCGCGGGCGCCAGCTTGTCGAAGGTGCGGCCGGTGGAGGCATCGCAATGCCGGCCGCCGATCAGGTTCTGGATTTTCATCATGGTGTCCGTGTGTCACAGGTACGAAGCGTCGGGCCGATCGGGTGGGGCGATGACGGCTGCCACGGCCGCGGTCCAACGTCGGATTCACTGTATGTCGATGAAACGGCGCGCGTTGTCCGCTATCGGCAATCGCTGCCGCGCGTACCGGTCAGGGAATACCCGTGCCGACGGCGGCGCGACGCGTCTATGCATCGACGCATAGACGCGCCCGCGGCGGGATGGCGGTGGGAATGCGGCGTGAGTGCGGCGTGAGTGCGGCGTGAGTGCGGCGCGGCGGCAGCGCTGCGCGCGCCGGGCCGCGCTCACTGGGCGGCGCGCCCGAGTTCGCGGTACAGGTCGGGATCGCTGCGCTTCAATCGCAATGCGGCGCGAATGCCGAGCGCGCCGATGGCGAGCAGGAAATACGGAAACATCGCGACGAACGCGGAGTCCGATCCGCTCAGCACCGACAGGTTGCGCATGACCAGCACGAGACATGCGCCGAGCGCGACCACGCTGACGAGCGGCGCGATCAGGCGGTGCACGATCGAGGCGTCCCGATGGTCGCGCGCGAAGAAGGCGATCACCGACGTCGCCACGAGGATCTGCACGGCGATGATGCCGATCGTCGCGAGCGCGCTCATCCACGAGAACACGATGGCGAACGGGTCGAGCCGGAACGCGGCCGAGCCGACGATCGCCGCGAGCGCGATCACCGTCTGCACCTTGCCCGCGACGTCGGGGCAGCGATGCACGGGGCACGTATGGCCGAGCTTGCGCCACAGCACGCGTTCCCGCCCCATCGCGTAGAAATAGCGCGTGATGGTGTTGTGGAACGACAGGATGGCCGCGAACAGGCTCGTGACGAGCAGCACGTTCATCGCATCGGTGGCGATGTTGCCGAGCAGCCGGCTGCTGACGGCGAACCACAGATTGGCCGGATCGCGGGCCGCTTGCGCGGCGATGCGGCCTTCGCCCCACGCCTCGACGATCGCCCATGACGACAGCGCGTAGAACACCATGATGAGGATCACGGCCAGGTACGTCGCGCGCGGGATCGTGCGCTTCGGGTCGCGCGCTTCCTCGGAGAAGATGGCCGTGGCCTCGAAGCCCATGTACGAGCCGAGGACGAACACGAGCGCGGTGCCGAGGCCCGGCACGAACACCGCCGCGGGCAGGAACGGCCTCGCGCTGAAGCCGCCGGTAGTCGCGCCGTGCGCGACGATCGCGACGTCGAGCAGCATCACGATCGCGATCTCGCCGAGCATCAGCAGGCCGAGCAGCCGTCCGCTGAACTCGATGTGTCGCGCGCCGCAGAGATGCACGGCGGCGACGCAGGCCAGCGCGAACGCCCACCACGGCACGTCGACGCCGTAATGCTGCTGGACGGCGTTGTTGAGAAAGAAGCCGAACATGCTGTAGATCGCGATCTGCACCGCGTTGTACGCGACGATCGCGACGAATGCGCCGCCCACGCCGACGGGCCGCCCGAGCCCGTTCGCGATGTACGCATAGAAGGCGCCCGCGTTGGAGATATGCCGGCTCATCGCCGCGTACCCGATGCTGAAGATCAGGTACATCACGCCGGCCAGCACGAAGACGCCGGGCACGCCGGGGCCGTTGCCGAGCGAGAACGCCGCCGGTGTCGCGCCGACCATCGCGGTGAGCGGCGCGGCCGCGGCGACGACGAAGAAGACGATGTGTGAGAGTCCGACCGCGTTCCTGCTGAGCCCCGCGTCGGACCGGGATGACGATTCGTTCATGAGTAGTCCCGCTGGCCGGATCGTCCGTCAGGAAGCGACCACGGCATGCCTGATCAATGTCCGTGCGCCGCGGGACCATCCTGACGATCCGGCAACGGGTGCTGCCGTGCGGCCACGACACAGGTGTGTGCTTCGACGGCCGCCCGGTCACGCATCGGGTGCATGCGTGCGAGCGGGCCGACGCCAGAATTTAGGGTGCCGAAATCCGGGACGTTGTCCGCTATCGGCAATCCGCGCGCGCCGTGCGGCACGGAATTACCCGGATACCGCGCGGCCGCGGCGGCGACGGTTCAGCTCAGGCGCGGCGTGTGCGACGGCAGCTCGTGGAAATGTTGCTGGTAGTACGCGGAGAAGCGCCCGAAATGACAAAAGCCGAATTGCGCCGCCGCGTCGCCGATCCGCATCGTCTCGGGTGTCGTCATCAGGAAGCGGCGCACCGCGTTGAGCCGGATCGAGCGCAGGTAGGCGGTCGGCGTGGTGCCGACGACGTTCTGAAAGCTGTATTGCAGCGTGCGGCGGCTGATTCGGAGGTGATGGCAGAGATCGATCACCGTCGGCACGTCGTCGCTGTCCAGCGCGATTTCCTGGCTGCGCCGCACGATGTAGCTTTGCGTCGACGCCGACGGCAGCGCGCCCGCATCCGCTTCGTCCGACTGTACGAGGTCGAGCAGGATGCCGACCACGTTATGGGCGAGCACGCGTTCGTCGAACGCGTCGCGGGCCGTGAGCGAACCGTGGTCGAGCGCCTGGCAGAGCACGCGCTCGAGGCCGTCCAGCGCCGTGCGGTAGCGCACCGGCGAGATCGGCAGCACCGGTTGCCGGAGGACGCGCGCGGGCAGGTTCGCCAGTTCGTCGAGCGCGTGATCGGCCGTGAGCGTGCGATCGATCGTGAAGGCGAGCACCTCGGTGTCGCACGGAAGATGCGCGACGAATTCTTCGCCGCCGCGCAGCGTCAGCAGGCTCGGACGCGCGACGGTGCGCCCCTGCACGATCGGTGCGGCCGTGTTCGCGATCGGCAGCGCGAAGCAGAGGCGGCCGCGCGGCGCGAGGCCGTGCTGCATGACGCGCTGGTTGATCCGTTCGCGGAACACGTGAAAGCGCTGGCCGGCCACCTGGCGCAACGTCGTCGTGGCGATGCCCGGACTGATCTGGTCGTAGTGCTGCGACCAGTTCACGATGGCCTGCGAATGGAGGAAGACGTCCGAGAAGCAGCGGGATTCGGCATGCAGGTTCATGGTGTCGCTGAGGCGCCCCATCTCAAATTCAATGCCGGCCGAAGCCGGCTCATGCTGCCCGGCGCGGGTCACGGGAATCGCGCAATGCGCGGCCCGCCGCGGCGTTTTGCTGAAGGCGGCCGGTCACGGGACCGGTCGTGCAGACGATCATATCCAGAAAAAAACCGCGCGGTGACGCGGTCTGCGGGGACCGTAATGAAGTGAAGCGACCGCTGGAAACGGGATCGACCGCGGGTGATGGCTGCCGTAGTCGTCCACGTCGTGTCGGTGAATCCCATTATATGGGATTCAATTTAATGTCGAGAGCGGGTTTACGCATGGTGTCGCCGGGTGGTGCTGGCGCCGCCGCGACGGGCGAGAGCGCGGCTTGAAGACAGGGCGGAAGGCGTCGCCTTCGAATGGGGCAGTCGCGCCCGGACGGCAAATCGCGCCATGCTCCGCGCCGACCGCCTCGCGGCGTCGCCCGTTCTCGGGCGCCGGGCAGAGCGTCGCCGGCCCGGATCTCGCGTCTCCCGTGCTCCGCCGCCGCGCGCGGGCCGCAGGCGGCGCGAAGCACGCTGCTCGTCTCGCCGGCTTGGTTGATGATTGAAGTCGGATTCCCGATTTTGGGACATTGATGAATAAGGTGCGGATGCAATCTCATGTAAACCACCTATTAGTACCAAAATACGGGATTCATATAATTCGTTCATGCGGCCTGGCATCGGTGCCCGTTCGCTCGACGCGTTTCGGCATGCCGGGGCGCGGCTTCATCGGGGCAGCCGTCCGGACGCCAGGACGACGGCCTCGCCCCCTGCCATGCGGCGGCGAGCGGCTGCCGCGAGCCACGTTCATCTTCCGGGAGCCGTCGATGTCCGAGTCATCCTCTGCGTTCCTGTATCGCCGGGTCGCGCTGCGCGTGCTTCCGTTTCTGTTCGTCTGCTACGTGGTCAACTTCATCGACCGCGTGAACATCGGCTTCGCCAAGCTGCAGTTCCTGCAGGACCTCGGCCTGAGCGAGGCCGCGTTCGGTGCCGCGACGGCCATCTTTTTCATCAGCTACGCGGCGTTCGAGGTGCCGAGCAATCTGGTGCTGGCGCGGATCGGCGCGAGCCGGACGCTGATGCGCATCATGGTGCTGTGGGGGCTGTGCACGATCGCGCAGATGTTCGTGACGGGCAGCGTGTCGCTGTACGTCGTGCGCTTTCTGCTCGGCGCGGCCGAGGCCGGCTTCTTTCCGGGCCTCATCCTGTATCTGTCGTACTGGTTTCCGGATGCCGTGCGCGCGCGCGTGAACAGCGTGCTGCTGCTCGCCGTGCCAGTGGCCGGGATGATCGGCGGGCCGCTGTCCGGCTGGATCATGGCGCACCTGCAGGACGCGCTCGGGTTGCGCGGCTGGCAGTGGCTGTTTCTGATCGAAGGTCTGCCGGCCATCGCGCTCGGCCTGATCGCGCCGCTGATGCTGAGCGACCGGCCGGAACAGGCGGCGTGGCTGTCGGCCGCGGACCGGCACGCGCTGTCGCGCGACCTGCAGGCCGAGCGGGCCGCTGCCGTCGTCGGGCACGACGGGGCCGGCGTGCTCGACGTGCTTCGCAACGGGCGCGTGCTCGGGCTCGCGGCGATCTATTTCTGCGTCTACGTCGGGATGGGCGCGGTGACGTTCTGGTCGCCGTCGGTGTTGAAGGCGTCCGGGGTGGCGACCGTGTCCGGCGTCGGCTGGCTGTCCGGGCTGATTTCGGTCTTCACGATGATCGGCAACGTCGCGATCGCGTGGAGTTCGGACCGGCACGGCGAGCGGCGCTGGCATACGGTCGCGTGCATGCTCGTCACCGCGTGCAGCCTGCTGCTCCTGCGGTTCGCGGCCGGGCACGTCTGGATGACCGTGACGCTGCTGGCCGTCGCGCAGCTGTGCGCGTTCACCGTGCCGATCGTGTTCTGGACGATTCCGGCGGCGCAGCTCACCGGCCGCGCCGCGGCGGCGGGCATCGCGGCGATCAGCATGCTCGGCTCGCTCGGCGGCGCGTTCAGTTCGTGGCTCGTCGGCGTGCTGTTCACGCGCACCGGCGCGCCGTATGCGGGGCTGGCGGTGGTTGCGATGCTGCTGATGCTCGGCGCGCTGCTGGTGACGAACCTGGTGCCGCGCACGCTGCGCTCGCCGCGCGTGAGCGGCGAGCGCGCGGCATAGCCGCGGCATGACGCGCGCGGCAGGCCGCCTCACTCGGCGAGCAGGCCGCGCGCCGCGAGGTTCGCATAGAGCGCGCGCACGCCGAAGCGCCACGGCGCGATCTCCGTGCACAGCCGCACGGTGTTCACGAGCGCGCCGAGCGCGGGCGTGGCGATCGTCACGCGGTCGCCGAGGTGGTGCGTGAAGCCGGCGCCCGGCGCGTCGCGATCCTGGATCGGCGAGAACATCGTGCCGAGGAACAGCATGAAGCCGTCCGGGTACTGGTGATGCGCGCCGCAGGTCTGGGCGACGAGCTCGGTCGGGTCGCGGCTGATCTCGCGCATGTGGCTGATGCCGTCGAGCACGAAACCGTCATCGGCGCCTTCGACGCGCAGCGACACGCTGGCCTGCCGCACGTCGTCGAGCGTGAAGCCGTCGGCGAACAGCCGCACGAACGGGCCGATCGCGCACGAGCCGTTGTTGTCCTTGCATTTGCCGAGCAGCAGCGCCGAGCGGCCTTCGATGTCGCGCAGGTTGACATCGTTGCCGAGCGTCGCGCCGACCGGCCGGCCGTCGCTGGCGACGGCCAGCACGATCTCCGGTTCCGGGTTGTTCCATACCGATGCCGGCAGCAAGCCGACGTCCGCGCCGAAACCCACCGCCGACATCGGCTGCGCCTTGGAGAACACCTCGGCGTCGGGGCCGATGCCGACCTCCATGTATTGCGACCACGCGCCGCGCCGCTCGAGTTCCGCCTTCAGGCGCAGCGCGGCGTCCGAGCCGGGCACGATTTTCGACAGGTCGGTGCCGAGCGTCGCGGTGATCGCTGCGCGCACCTCGCGCGCGCGCGCCGGATCGCCGCCGGCCTGTTCCTCGATCACGCGCTCGATCAGGCTGACGGCGAACGTGACGCCGCAGGCCTTGATGGCCTGCACGTCGCACGGCGCGAGCAGCTGCGCCGCGCCGGACGCGCCGGGCGTGCCGTCGAGCGCGGCCTGCAGCAGCGGCTCGACGCGGCCGAGCGATTCGCCCGGTGCGCTGCGCGCGAGGTCGACGGCGTCGGCGCGGTCGAACAGGTCCGCGGTGGTCGGCACGGTGCGCGTGATGTCGATCAGTTCGCCGCCGCGCACGGCGACGACGCTCGGGCCCGCGTGGGCGCCGTCGTGCCGCCATACGCGGCCGATCAGCAGCGCCTGCGCGAGATCGTGCGGCAGGCAGTCGGAGACGGAAAGAGTACGCATGATGAGCTCGGCTGGAGTCGTGGGACGTTGGATCAATGCGAATGGCGCGGATTGCCGTGCTGTTCGATCACCTTCAGATACAGCGTGGCCGGCTCGAGGCAGCCGCCGGTGGACAGCTGGCCCACGAAGCGGCGATACAGCTCCTGCCACGGCGTTTGCGCCGGCGGCGCGGCGAACGTCGCGGTTTCGCGGCGCCGCGCGAGTTCGGCTTCGTCGACGAGCACGTCGACGGTCCGGCGGTTCAGGTCGACGCGGATGCGGTCGTCGGTGCGCAGCAGCGCGAGGCCGCCGCCCACCGCCGCCTCCGGCGACATGTTCAGGATCGACGGGCTGGCCGACGTGCCGCTCTGGCGTCCGTCGCCCATGCACGGCAGCGACGTCACGCCGCGCTTCACCAGCGCCGCGGGCGGCGCCATGTTGACGACCTCCGCGCTGCCCGGGTAGCCGACCGTGCCGCAGCCGCGGATCACCAGGATGCAGCGCTCGTCGATGTTCAGCTGCGGATCGTCGATGCGCGCGCGGTAGTCCTCGGGACCGTCGAACACGATCGCGCGTGCGTCGAAGGTGTTCTCGGCGCCCGGCTCGGCGAGGTAGGTCTGACGGAACGCGTCGCCCACCACCGACATCTTCATGATCGCGCTGTCGAAGAAGTTGCCCGACAGCACGATGAAGCCCGCGCCGTGCTTGAGCGGCGCATCGGGCGTGCGGATCACGTCGCGATCGGCGGGCGGCGCGGCATCGGCGATCGCGCCGATCGGCCGGCCGGACACCGTCATGCAATCGCGCCGCAGCAGGCCGGCCGCATCGAGCTGGCGCAGCACCGCGGGCACGCCGCCGGCGCGATGGAAGCTCTCGCCGAGATATTCGCCGGCCGGCATGCAGTTGACGAGCAGCGGCACGGCTTCGCCGAAGCGCTGCCAGTCGGCGAGGCTCAGCTCGACGCCCATGTGGCGCGCGATCGCGATCAGGTGCGGCGGGCAGTTGGTCGACGCACCGAGCGCGGACGCGACGACGATCGCGTTCTCGAACGCGGCGCGCGTCATGATCTGCGACGGACGCACGTCGTCGCGCACCAGCTCGACCGCGCGCTTGCCGGTCGCGTAGGCCATCTGGCCGCGCTCGCGGTAGGCGGCCGGAATGCTCGCGCAGCCCGGCAGCGACATGCCGAGCGCCTCGGCGAGGCTGTTCATCGACAGCGCGGTGCCCATCGTGTTGCAGTGCCCGATCGACGGCGACGCCGCGGTGGTCAGCGCCATGAATCCTTCGTAGTCGATCTCGCCTGCCGCGAGCAGGTTGCGCGCGTGCCAGATCACCGTGCCCGAGCCGACGCGCTTGCCGTCGTGCCAGCCGTCGAGCATCGGCCCGCCCGACAGCACGATGGCCGGCATGTCGACGGTGGCCGCGGCCATCAGGCAGGCGGGGGTGGTCTTGTCGCAGCCGGTGGTCAGCACCACGCCGTCCAGCGGAAAGCCGTGCAGCACTTCCACCAGCCCCAGGTAAGCGAGGTTGCGGTCGAGCGCGGCGGTGGGCCGGCGGCTCTGCTCGGCGAGCGGGTGCACCGGGAACTCCATCGGAATGCCGCCCGCGTCGCGAATGCCGGCGCGCACGCGCTCGGCCAGTTCGAGATGGTGGCGGTTGCACGGCGCGAGGTCGCTGCCGGTCTGCGCGATGCCGATGATCGGGCGACCCGACTGCAGCTCGTCGCGCGTCAACCCGTAGTTCATGAAGCGCTCGACATAGAGCGCCGTCATGTCCGCATGCGCGGGATCGTCGAACCACTCCTGGCTGCGCAGGCGGCGTGGGGTGTTTGCCATGGCGAGGCTGTCTCCGAATAGGACTGTCGTGCGGGACAGTCGTGCATTGTGCGTGCCGGATAGTTACCGGTAACATCGAGCGGATGTTAGCACGGTGGTTTTGCGTTGCGGAAGGGAATTTGCGCGGAAGGCGGCGGGGCGCTCGTGGCAGGGCGTCGCGCGTTCGCGCGTGGCGGAGCGGGCCGGCGGCGGTGCGCTCGTGTCGACCGACGGCGGCCGGGCGGCGGGCTGCCGGCGCGCCGCGGCGTCAGCGCGTCACGCGCTTTCGCGCGCGACGATCGTGTAGTCGATCCGGATGCTGCGCGATTCGAGCGGCTCGCCGCCGTCGCGCGCGTGCAGCGCGGCCAGCAGCGCCTCGCCCGTGTGCAGGCCGATGCCGTACGCATCGACCGACACCGTCGTGATGGTCGGATGGCAGCAGGTCGCCACTTCGAAGTTGCCGAAGCCGGCCACGGCGATGTCGGCCGGCACGGCCAGCCCGCGGCGGTGACACTCCATGATCGCGCCGAACGCCGACATGTCGCTCACGCACATCACCGCATCGGTGTCCGGCCATTTGTCCAGCAGCGCGGCCATCGCGGGGCCGCCGTGGCTCATCGTGATCGGCGAATCGCCGAGCCGCACGACGCGCGGTTCGCCCAGTGCGAGCGCCTTGATTTCGGCCTGATAGCCCTTGAGCCGGTCCAGGCCGCGGCGGTCCAGTTCGCTCGCGCCGCCGAGAAAGCCGATGCGCCGATAGCCACGCTCGGCCAGATGCCGCACCATCGCGCGCGCCGCGCGCACGTTCGAGAAGCCGACGGCGGTGTCGATCGGGCGCGTGGGCAGATCCCACATCTCGACCACCGGAATGGCCGAGCGCGCCAGCAGCTTGCGCGTCGCGTCGGTGTGCTGCGCGCCGGTCAGCGCGACGCAGCGCGGCTGGTGGCGCAGCATCGAGCGCACCAGCCGTTCTTCGCGTTCGAGGTCGTAGTCGGTATCGCCGAGCAGCAGTTGCAGCCCGTGCGGTTCGAGCGCATCGGTGAGGCCGCGCACGGTGTCCGAGAAGTTGGAGCTCGACAGCGACGGCACCAGCACCGCGACGAATTCCGAACGGCCCGACGATAGCGCGCCGGCCGCGGCATCGGCGACGTAGCCGAGCTGGTCGATGGCGCGGCACACCCGTTCACGCGTATCGGCGGCCACGCTGTGGCCGGCGAGCACGCGCGACACGGTCATCTTCGATACGCCGGCCAGGCGCGCTACGTCGGACATGCGGGGCGGCCCGGCGGGCCGGACGGCGGTGGGACTGGGCATCGGAATTGCGAGCGGAAGAAGCATGTGAAGGCTACATCATACCGGTGCCGGATCGCGTGCCGAGCGGCGCCCGCGCGCCCGTTGCCGCCGCGCGCGTACTAGGGAAACCACTCGGCGGCCGGCGCTTGAACTGGCCGGTCCCGGCGTGCTACGTTGCTGGGCGTTACCGGTATCAGAGCGCCGGTGGCATCCGTCGCCCCGTCGGCGGATTTTTTTGCCGCAGGATGTTATCGGTAACATCGCCGGCCCGGCGAGCGTGCCGATGCGAAGAAGACCTACACAATCAGGAGACGAACGGATGCCAACCATCACACAGACCGCGGCTGCGCCGGCCGCGCCCGACTTGTCCGAAGACGCCGTCTATCGCAGGGTGATGCGGCGCATCCTGCCCTTGCTGCTGCTGTGCTACGTCGTCGCGTATCTGGACCGCGTCAACGTGGGCTTCGCGAAGCTGCAGATGCTCGACGACCTGAGCCTGAGCGACGGCGTCTATGCGCTCGGCGCCAGCATCTTCTTCTGGGGCTATTTCCTGTTCGAGATGCCCAGCAACCTGCTGCTGCATCGCTACGGTGCGCGCTTCTGGATCGCGCGGATCATGATCACGTGGGGCATCGTGTCGTCGTCGATGGCGTTCATCGTGCCGCTCGCGCAGTTCTTCCACGTGCAGACGTCGACGATGTTCTACGCGCTGCGCTTCCTGCTCGGCCTGTGCGAAGCCGGCTTTTTCCCGGGCGTCATCCTGTACATGAACTACTGGTTCCCGGCGCGTCGCCAGAGCGTCGCGATGTCGGGCTTCCTGGTCGCGATTCCGCTGAGCCTGACGCTCGGCAGCGTGGTGTCCGGCTGGCTGATGGAGCAGACGCACGGGCTGTCGGGTATGAGCGGCTGGCAGTGGATGCTGCTGCTCGAGGGCCTGCCGTCGATCGTGGTCGCGTTCGTCGTGCTGGCATTCCTCGGCGACGGTCCGCAGTCGGCGAAATGGCTGTCCGCCGACGAGAAGGCGCTGCTCGCGCGCAACCTCGAACGCGAGGCCGCGCACAAGTCGCACCGTGTCGGCGTCGCGCTGCGCAGCCCGCGCGTGTGGCTGCTGACCTTCATCCTGCTCACGTTCAACACCGGCTTCTACGGGCTGGCGTTCTGGCTGCCGTCGATCATCCGCGCGTCCGGCGTGCGCAGCCCGCTGCATATCGGGCTGCTCACCGCGATTCCGTATCTGACGGCCATTTTCGCGATGCTGTGGAACGCATCGCACTCGCGCAAGACCGGCGAGCGCCGGCTGCATGCGGCGATTCCCGCGTTGATCGGCGGCGTCTGCCTGATCGCGAGCGCCGCGTGCGCGCAGAACGTGGCGCTGTCGATCGTGTTCCTGACCATCGCGACCTGCGCGATCCTCGCGCTGATGCCGATCTACTGGACGTTCCCCGGCCAGATCCTGTCGGGCACGGCGGCGGCCGCCGGCATCGCGCTGATCAATTCGGTGGGCAACCTGTCCGGCTTCACGGGCTCGATGATCACCGGCATCGCAAAGGAAATGACCGGCAACATCAACAACGGCACCTATGCGCTCGGTGCGTGCCTGCTGATCAGCTGCGTGCTGATCCTGTCGATTCCGCGCAGCATCCTGGTGCCGCCGGCCGAGCGGTAGCACGGCGTGGTCGCATGCGGCGCGGCGGGCGACCTGCCGTATTCCCGGCGCGCCGCCGCCCGACCACCCTCACGCAGGCGAAGCGGCGCGTTCGGCGGCGCCTCCGCTGCGATACAGCGCAAGCGTCGCGCACAGCCCGCAGCACGCGGCGAAACTGAGCCAGTAGCCGGGCGCCGCCTTGTCGCCGGTCAGCTCGATCAGATAGGTCGACACCGCGGGCGTGAAGCCGCCGAACACCGCGGTGGCGAGGCTGAACGCCAGCGAGAAGCCGGCCACCCGAACGTTGGCGGGCATGATTTCGGTGAGTGCGGCGACCATCGCGCCGTTGTACATGCCGAAGAAGAACGACAGCCATAACAGCACGGCCAGCATGCGGCCGAAGCTCGGTGCGCCGGCGAGCCACGCGAGCGCCGGGTACGACGTCGCGATCGCCAGGACCGTCACGGCGACGAGAATCGGCTTGCGGCCGATGCGGTCCGACAGCGCGCCGCCGACCGGCAGCCACACGAAATTCGACAGGCCGACGCACAACGTGACGATCAGGCTGTCGGCGGTGGAGAGCTTGAGAACCGCCTTGCCGAACGTCGGCGTGTAGACCGTGATCAGGTAGAACGTGGTCGTGGTCATTGCGACGAGCAGCATGCCGGCGAACACGGTCCGCCAGTTCTTCAGCATCGTCGCGAAGACTTCGCGCGCCCGCGGCCGGTGGGTGCGCGCGGTGAACTCTGCGGTTTCCTGCAGCGAGCGGCGCAGCAGGAAGATCGCCGGCACGATCGCGCAACCGATGAAGAACGGAATGCGCCAGCCCCATGCGCCGATCTCCTGGCTCGTCAGCAGATGATTGAGCAGATAGCCGATGGCCGCCGCGACGACGATCGCGACCTGCTGGCTCGCGGACTGCCAGCTCGTGTAGAAGCCCTTGTGGCCCGGCGTCGCCATTTCCGCCAGATAGACGGACACGCCGCCCAGTTCCGCGCCCGCGGAGAAGCCCTGCAGCAGCCGCCCGAGCAGCACCAGCACGGGCGCGGCGACGCCGATCGTCGCATAGCCCGGCACGCATGCGATGAGCACCGTCCCGCTCGCCATGATCGACAGCGTGACGATCAGGCCTTTGCGCCGTCCCACTTCGTCGATGTAGGCGCCGAGCACGATCGCGCCGAGCGGACGCATCAGGAAGCCGGCGCCGAATACGGCGAACGTCAGCAGCAGCGACGCGAATTCGCTCGCCGTCGGAAAGAAGACCCGCGAGATCGTGGTCGCGTAGAAGCCGAACAGGAAGAAGTCGAATTGCTCGAGAAAATTGCCGCTGGTCACGCGCAGGACCGCGCCGAGCTTCGACGGGCGGGCGGCGGCGCGAACCGGCGCGTCTGACGGTAAGCGATGCATGAGTTGTCTCCTATGGTGTGGTGGGCGGATCTGGCGCGATGCCGATCCGCCTCGCATGGCCCGGATCAGTCCGGGCTCGGTTGCCGGCGAGCGGCCTGCCGCTTCTCGATCGACGCCTTGAGCAGTGCGGCGCAGCGAAAGACGCCGTGCGCGAATTTTCCGTACGGCAACGTGACGAACAGCGCCATCACGATGCCGAGGTGGACGGCAAGCAGGCACGCCATCGCGCCGCTGTCACGCCACGCGAGCAGCGCCAGCCCCGAAGTGCTCACGAGCATCAGCAGCGCGATGAAGCCGCGATCCATCGGGCGCTGCTTCGGATCGGTCCGCGCCGGGTCGCGCCGCAGGTTGAGCCAGAGCAGGCCGGCCGGGCCGATCAGCAGGCCGATTCCGCCCGCCGTCCCGAGCAGCACGGGGACGCTCGCGAACGCATACGGCGCATGCAGGTTCAGCGCGTAGTGATAGAAGGTGGCCGTCACGGTGGCCGCGAAGCACAGCATGAAGCCGTAGAACGTGAAGTGATGGAAGCGGCGTCGCGCAAGCGTGAACGCATCGTCCGCCTCGTTGCAGCCGTCGCCGTGGCCGCCGCCGAGATAGGTCAGCGCGAGCGCGTGCTGCGCCGCTTCCGCCACGGCCGGGACGCTCGCCGTGCCGGCCGACACGTCGCGCCAGAACCGTTTCACGCCGTTGCCGAGCGCGAGCATCGCGAGGCCGAACACGCCGCCGAACATCGCCGCCAGCAGGTTGTGCGGAAACACCGCATAGAAGTTGCCGTGCGCCGCGCCGCTCAGCAGCGACCCGTTCAGCGCGGCGCCGAGTATCAGGAACAGCGCGAGCCCGACGGCGAGCGCGAGCGCGATGGTGAGTCCGTTGCGCTGATAGAGCTTGCCCATCGGCGCCGGCCACGCGTACTCGACGTAGGTATCGAAGCGGACCTGCGCCATCGCCTTCGGCACGTTGACGGCGAACGCGTGCGGCGGCGCGTACTGGCATGCGTGATAGCACGCGCCGCAGTTGTGGCACAGGTTCGCGAGGTAGTTGACGTCCGCCTTGGCGAACGCCATCCGGCGCGTCATGGCGGGGAAGACCGCGCAGAATCCCTCGCAATAGCGGCACGCATTGCAGATGCTCATCTGCCGCGCGACTTCGGCCTCGTTGTCGGTGACGGGCTGCAGGCGAATGACCGGCCGGCCGGCGGCGTGCGCGGCGGGTTCGGCGCGCTCGGTGCGAGCGACGCGCGCGGCCGGCGGCGCGTCGTGGATGCGTTCTTCAAGATTCTGCACGTTGAACTCCAGTCGATTGCGCGGCCTTCGCCGCCTGAGTGCCGGCGATACGTCCGAACGCGGTGCCGATCGACATGCCGACGCCGGCCGTATAGCCCTTGCCGAGCACGTTGCCGGCCATCATTTCGCCCGCGACGAACAGGTTGTCGCTCGGTTGCCCGCCGAAATGGACTTGTGCGCGCTCGTTGACCTTGAGCCCCAGGTACGTGAACGTGATGCCCGGTCGCAGCGCGTAGCCGAAGAACGGCGGGGTGTCGAGCGGGCGCGCCCAGTGGGTTTTCGCCGGCGTGAGCCCTTCGGTGCGGCAGTCGTCGAGCGTTGTGTGGTCGAAGGTGCCGCCGCGGCAGGCCGCGTTGTAGGCGTTCAGCGTGGCGACGAACGCGTGCTCGGGCAGCTTCAGGCCGCGCGCGAGTTCCGGCAGCGAATCGGCCCGGACGCCGGGAAACACCGGCGGCATGAAGCGTCCGAGCGCCTTTGCGTCGATGATCGAGTAGGCGATCTGGCCCGGCTGCCGCGCGACGAGCCGGCCCCAGATCGCATAGCGCTTCGGCCAGAAGTCTTCCCCTTCGTCATAGAAGCGCTCTGCGTCGCGGTTGACGACGACGCCCAGCGACACGCAGTCGATGCGCGTGCAGATGCCGCCGTCGTACAGCGGCGCGCGGGCGTCGATCGCGACGCAATGCGATTGTGACGGATCGCCGATCGCGTCCGCGCCGGCGTCGATCATGTAGCGCAGCAGCACGCCCTGATTGAAGCGCGTGCCGCGGATCAGGAAGTTGTCGGCGGGCCACTCGCCGCGCTCGTCTTGTCCCCACGCTTCGCGCAACCATGCGCGATTGGATTCGAAGCCGCCTGCCGCGAGCACGCAGCTGCGTGCCTCGAAGCGTTGCGCGCCGCTGCGCGCGGCCACGAAGCGCGTGCCGTCGAGCTCGATCGCGTCGACCGGCGTGTCGTAGCGGATCTGCACGCCGAGCGCTTCGGCGCTGCGGTAATAGGCGTTCACGAGCGCCTTGCCGCCGCCCATGAAGAAGGCGTTGGTGCGCGCGACGTGCAGCGCGCCGGACAGCGGCGGCTGAAAGCGCACGCCATGCGCCTGCATCCACGGACGACAGGTCGACGACGCGCGGATCACGAGCCGCGCCAGCGCCTCGTCGGTGATGCCGCCGGTCACCTTCAGCAGGTCCTGCCAGTATTCCTCTTCGGGATAGGCGCCGATCAGCACGTCCTGCGGCGCGTCGTGCATGCAACGCAGATTGCGGGTGTGCTGCGAGTTGCCGCCGCGCCATTCGCGCGGGGCCGATTCGAGCAGCAGCACCGAAGCGCCTGCTTCGCGCGCCATCAGCGCGGCGCAGAGCGCGGCATTGCCGCCGCCGATCACGAGTACGTCGACCATCTGAGTTGTCTCCTTTGAGACGCGACTCTACGGATCGACGCGACACGCCGCCATCACGCGGACGGCAACACGTCTTCAGTTTTCGTGAAGGGAAGGGCTACGTGCGCAGCGTGGCGCCCGGCCAGCGGCCGGCCGCGACGATTTCGCGCGCCACGTCGGCGAGTACGACGCGCGCGGCCAGCCCGGCCGGCGACAGCTCGTCGTCGGACACGCTCGCGATCAGGTTGGGCCGCGTCGCATGTGCGTCGGCAATCGGAACGCTCGCGAGCGCCGCATTCTCGAGCCGCGCGAGCGCCGCGCCCGGCTGGATGGTCGCGCCGAGGCCGCCGCGCACCGCGTCCATCAGCATCGCGAGGCCGTCGACTTCGGCGGTGATGTGCGGCGTAAAGCCGGTGCGCGCGAACGCGGCATCGAGCAGCGCGCGCAAGCCATGCGGGCCGCTGGGCAGGATCAGCGGCAGCGCGCCGAGCTGCGCGAGACCCACGGGCGACCCTTCGGGCATGCCGGGCTGGCCGGCGCAGCCGATCACGAACAGATGCTCGTCGAGCAGCGGCATGACGCTCCAGCGCTGCGCGGGCTCCTCGCGGAACAGCACGGCCAGGTCGATCTGCCGCGCGCTCAGCATCGCGCCGAGGTAGCCGGACAGGCTCTCGACCATGCGCAGCCGCACCTCGGGATAGCGCTGCCGCATCGCCTTCATGAACGCGAGGCCGAGCACGCCCGTGGTGCTCGGCGCGAGCCCCACGCTGACGTGCCCGGACAGGCGCGCCTGACGGGCGGCGAGCGCCGCATCGTCGATGTGGCGCAACGCGAGCTGCGCCTGTCGCCAGAAGGCGAGCCCCGCGTCGGTCGGCACGACGCCCGTGGAGGTTCGCTGCAGCAGGCGCGTGGACAACTCGCTCTCGAGCCGGCTGATCTGCTGGCTCAGCGCCGACGTCACGACGCCGAGCTCCAGCGCCGCCTTGCCCATGCTGCCGTGCTCGACCACGCAGACGAAATAGCGCAGTTGCCTGAGTTCCATCGATGCCTCGAATTGATGCGACGGCGACATTGTCGCAGCCGACGCGCGATGCGTCGCGGGAATCGCTTTCCGATCGCCACCGGATCGCTACCGGATCGCCGGTGCGCATGAACGTCGCGACTCGAATCCCGCAGCGGAGCGGTTCTCTTTTTGTCGTTATTCGCATGCGCTCAAGCGCGCATCGATTCATGGATGAACCGCGCCGCGCTATTGCGATATTCGATTATTCATGGATGAAACGGGCGAATGATTTGCTCGCGCAGAAAATCGCCCGCCGCGTGTGATCTCGCAATCCGTAACGTATCTGCGTTACGGCGTGTCGTTACGTAACGGCCGAGAACGAGGCATTCGCGCAAACGTTACACTGGCCTGTTTCGATTTATTCAGATTATTGGCCCGCACACCTAGGTCATTGGTTTATCGATGGTTTTCCGCGCTGCAGCATCAGAATGCGCAGCGGTGGCACGGAACCTGCGTTAAATGCCCCGTGCCGCAGTAGTTAATACCATAACGTTAGACCAACCATGAATTACACAAGCATTCCGATCACCGGCCGCGCCGTGGGGGCAAGGCGGCCGGGGCTGGGCCTTCAATCGACGGAGCAGGTCCGCTCGCGCGTCCGTTGCGGATTGCTGCGGCACGGCATGTCCGTCGCCCCATTTCGTGTTACCGAGCCGTTTTCCGCGCCTGCACATAACGGTGCGATACGCGCTTTCGAGCAGGCTGCAGTGCGTTCAACGTCCGCATGGCCCTCGCGAATCGTGGCGTGGGTCCGCTAGTCGCGAATTCGATTTCATAAGGGCATTCGAATTAATTGATTGGTTCGCGCGAATGAATCGCATTCGCGGCGAATGTGCGATGCATCGGGATACCGAGGGCTTAACGCGTCCGGCATTTCCGTGCATGCGAAAACAGCTTGCATTGAGGAGCGCAAAAATGGGCGAACTCGCTTCCATCGGTAATGCGCGCATTGCCGATTCGGATCTGCACGAACCCGGCCGCGGCGGCGCCGCCGCCGCGGTCGTGCCGGTGATCCTGGCCGGCGGCGCGGGCACGCGGCTGTGGCCGATGTCGCGCGAGCAGCATCCGAAGCAGCTGACGCAGCTCGTCGGCGACGAATCGTTGCTGGAATCGACGCTGCGTCGCGTGCGCGGTCTGTCCGCGACCTTCGAGCTGGCCGCTGCGCAGGTGGTGTGCGGCGACGCGCATCGGCACATCACGGTGCGCCAGCTCGCGGCGAGCGAGCTGCGCGCGCAGGTGATCGTCGAGCCGGCGCGGCGCGACACGGCGCCCGCCATGACGCTCGCGGCCGAACTTGCGCGCGTGCGGCACGGCGATGCGGTGCTGGCGGTGATGCCGGCCGATCACGCGATCGCCGATACGGCCGCGTTCGAGCGCGCGATGGAGACGGCGTTGCGCTACGCGCAGCTCGGTTGCCTCGCGACGCTCGGCGTGCGGCCGACGCATGCCGATTCGGGCTTCGGCTATCTGCGCACCGGCATGCCGGTGGCGCTGGACGGCGCCGCGGGCGCGTTCGCGCTCGATGCGTTCGTCGAGAAGCCCGCGCCGGAAATCGCCGCGCATTACGTCGCGTCCGGGTCGCACTGGTGGAACAGCGGGATCTACGTCGTGCGCGCCAGCGTGTGGCTGCGTGCGATCGCCGCGCTTGCGCCGGAGATTCATCACGCGTGCGTCGCCGCGATCCGCGACGGCGCCGCCGCGGCGGACTGCTTCCATCCGGCCGCGCAGCCGTTCGCCGCGTGTCCGTCGAACTCGATCGACTACGCGGTGATGGAGCGGCTCTCGTCGCTCGCCGAACCGCCGGCGGCCGTCGCGGTGCCGCTCGACGCCGGCTGGTCCGATCTCGGTTCGTGGGACGCCGTGTGGGCCGCGCTCGACAAGGACGCGAACGGCAACGCCGGACGCGGGCGCGTGATGTTCGAGGACGCAGCCGCGTGCTACGCGCATTCCGAGGGCCGGCTCGTCGCGTGCGTCGGCGTCAGCAACGTGGCGGTGGTCGAGACGCCCGATGCGGTGCTGGTGGTGAACCGCGAGCAGGTTCAGGGCGTCAAGTCGCTGGTGGCACGGATCAAGGCCGAACGCGGCGCGGAAGCCGACACGCATCGGCTGGTGCGGCGTCCGTGGGGCTGTTACGACTCGGTCGATCGCGGCGAGCGCTTTCAGGTGAAGCGGATCGTCGTCGATCCGGGCGCGCGTCTGTCGTTGCAGATGCATCACCATCGCGCCGAACACTGGACCGTCGTGAAAGGCACCGCGGCCGTCACGCGCGGCGACGAGCAGTTCCTGCTCGGCGAGAACGAATCGATGTACATCCCGATGGGCGTGCGCCACCGGCTCGAAAACCCGGGGCGGCTGCCGCTGGAAATCATCGAAGTGCAGACCGGCAGCTATCTCGGCGAAGACGACATCGTCCGCTTCGACGACGCCTACGGACGCGTGTGACCGCGATTGCGGCGCGCTCGTGCGCCGCGTGGAGAAAGCCCATGTTTGGAGTTCAGTCGATGGTGGCGCGCGTGCTCGACGCGGTGGTCGTGGTGGCCGCGGCGGCCGTCGCGTCGCATGTGCGCTTCGCCGATGACCCGCTCGGCCGATCCGACGCGATGGTCGTGCCGTTCGTCGTGATGCTGACGCTCGCCGTGTTTCCAGCCTTGCAGGTGTATCAGTCGTGGCGCGGGCGCTCGTGGATCGCGATGATCAGCCGCATCAGCGCCGCGTGGATCGCGGTGCAGGCCTGCAACCTGGTGCTGCTGTTCGCGCTGCATCGGGCCGATCAGGTGTCGCGCCTGTGGTTCGCGTACTGGACCGGCATCGCCGGATGTGGATTCATCGCGATGCGCATGCTCGCGTATGCGATGCTCGCGCGCGTCAGGCATGCGGGCCTGAACCTGCGCAAGGTGGCGATCGTCGGCAGCGGCGCCTATGCGGTGCGCGTGATCGAGACGCTCGCGCTGTCGCCCGCGAGCGGCTTTCGCCCGGTGCTGTTCCACGATCCGGCCGGCGCGTCCAACGGCGTGCTTCCGGCGATCACCGACTTCGCCGCGTTCGCCGCGGCCGTGCGCGCCGAAGCGGCCACCGAAATCTGGCTCGCCGTGCCGATCTGCGAGGAGCGCACGATCCGGCGCGTGTTGAAGGCGTTCGGCGACGACCTCGTCAACATCCGCTTCATGCCGGACATGCGCAGCATTGCGTGGCTCGGCGGCACGATGATGGATCTGGTCGGGATGCCCGCGATCAATCTGGTCGCGTCGCCGATGTCGCATCGCGCGCTGCTGCAGAAGGCGCTGTTCGACCGCGTGTTCGCGGCGGCGGCGCTCGTCGCGATCGCGCCGCTGCTCGGCGCGATCGCCGTCGCGGTGAAGCTGTCGTCGCCGGGCCCGGTGCTGTTTACGCAGTATCGGAAAGGCGCGGACGGCCGCGTCTTCCGCATCTACAAGTTCCGCACCATGCGCGTACACGCCGACCCGGCCGGCGTCGTGCGTCAGGCCACGCGCGGCGATGCGCGCATCACGCGGGTCGGCGCATTCCTGCGCCGCACGAGCCTCGACGAACTGCCGCAGTTCTTCAACGTGCTGCGCGGCGACATGTCGGTCGTCGGGCCGCGGCCGCATGCGATCGAGCACGACGATCTGTACCGGCCGCTCGTCGACGGCTACATCCATCGCTACCGGATCAAGCCCGGTATCACCGGCTGGGCGCAGGTCAACGGCTATCGCGGCGAAACCGACCAACTCGACAAGATGGTCGGGCGCGTCCAGCACGACCTCTATTACCTGCGCAACTGGTCCTTCGGGCTCGACATGCGAATCGTCGCGGCCACGGTGCTGAAGGGCTTCGTGCATCCGAACGCGTACTGAGGCTGCCCATGATCGAACGCATTCTGATCGTTTGCGACGGCAACGCGTGCCGCAGCCCGATGGCGAGCGCGATGCTCGCGCGGGCGCTGCCGTTCATCCAGGTGCGCAGCGCGGGACTGATCGCGCTGGCCGGGCGGCCCGCCGCGCAGGCCGCGATCGACGCGATGCGCGCGCGTGGCTTCGACCTCACGCCGCATATCGCGCAGCCCGTGCATCTGGGCCACGTGCGCGCCTCGCAGCTGATTCTCGCGATGACGCTCGTCCAGTGCCGCGAAATCGAACGCCGCTATCCGTTTGCGCGCGGCCGCGTGTTCCAGCTCGACCACGCGACCAAGCGCGATATCGAGGATCCGGTCGGCAAGTCGGCGGACGTGTTCGACGCCGTGGCCGCCCATATCGAGCGCGCGGTCGCGCAGTGGATCGCACGCATTCCGGCCGCCGCCGCACATGGAGGCGCGTGATGCGACGGCGCGCGCTGCGGTTCGCGATGCTCGCGTGCGCGATCGGCGCAGCGGCGCCGCACGGCGGTGCGTGTGCGGCCGCTGCGCTGACGGTGTCCGCGCGTGGGCTCGCCGGCCTCGCGAACGTCGCGCCGTCGCGCGCGGATGGCGCGCGTGGCGCGCGTGCAAAGCCGGCGGCCGCGTCCGGCGTTGCCGTGCCGGCAGCCGGCGATTACGCGCTGCTGCCGATCGAGCGGCGCATGCGTGCGTTCTCGCTCGACGCGCCCGACCTGCCGGGCGTGCCGCGCGCCGGCCACGCGCGCCGCGTCGCGGTTCCGACTCGCGGCGCGCAGGACGGTGCGCGCGACGACTGGCCCGGCCTCGCGCCACCGTGGGCTCGCTCGCCATGGTGACCGACCGCAACGCATGCGAGCGGCGCGCACGGACGCTCGCCGTCGCGCAACGAAACGAGAGCCGCCGTGCGCCTGCTGCCGCGACGGACGCAACGACAGCCCGACATACGAGGCCGCAATGAATCGAGCATCAGACGTTGTATCGACCGCAGGCCGTTGGGGCCGCCGAGGCCGACCGGGCCGTTGGGGCCGCGCGCTGGCGCCGCTCGCGCTGTCCGTTGTCGTGGCCGGCTGCGCGGTCGCACCGGGCATGCGGATGAACGACGCGCCGGCCCTTCAGCTGAGCAGTGCGCGCAACGGCGAGCCGGCGCGGGCGCTCGACGTGCCGATCCGCGAGATCGACGTCGACCTGCTGCAGCGGATGCGCGACGGCGACGGCGGCGACGCCGGCGACCGGTCGGCGAACGTCGATGCGCTGCTGGCCGAGCGTGGGAAGGGCGGTTACCGCATCGGCGCGGGCGACGTGCTGCAGATCACGGTGTGGGACCACCCGGAGCTGTCCGCGGCGGCGCCGACCACCCAGACGTCGTCGACGCAACGGCCGAGCGACCCGGTCGGTGGCTTCGTCGTCGACGAGAACGGCAGCGTGCAGTTTCCGTATGTCGGCACGCTCGCGGTTACAGGCAGGACGACGACCGAGGTGCGCGATGCGTTCCGCGTCGCGCTCGCGAAAACGTTCCGCGATCCGCAGGTCACCGTGCGCGTCACGTCGTACCGCAGCCAGCAGGTCTACGTCGAAGGCGAGGTGCGCAATCCCGGCAACCAGCCGATCAACGACGTGCCGATGACGCTCATCGAGGCGCTCGATCGTGCGGGCGGCCTGCAGCCCACCGCCGACCGCAGCCGGATCGAGCTGCTGCGCGGCGACGCGCGCTACGTGCTCGACCTGTCGCGGCTCGTCGCGCGGCGGATCGACCCGGCGCGCATCCTGCTGCGCAATCGCGACGTGCTGCGCGTGCAGTCGCGCGAGGACAGCGGCGCATACGTGATGGGCGAGGTCACGAAGCCGACGCTCGCGCTACCGCTGCGCGACGGGTCGCTCACGCTCGGCGACGCGTTGCAGCAGGCCGGCAGCTTCAACAGCGGCACGGCCGACACCGCGCAGGTGTACGTGATCCGCGCGCGCGGCTCGCGTACGCCGGACGTGTTCCATCTCGACGCGAAGTCGCCGGTCGCGATGGTCCTCGCGAACGACTTCAGGCTCGCGCCGAAGGACGTCGTCTATGTCGACGGCAACGGCCTCGTGCGCTTCAGCCGCGTGCTGTCGCTGCTGCTGCCCGCGATCAATGCCGGCATGACCGGCGCGCTTGTCGCGAAATGAGCGCCCGCCGCGTCGCAGCGACCGCGCCGTAACCCCGCCGTAACTCGATAGACACTGGATTCGCCATGAACGACCTCTCCGAAGCACGGCTCTACGACGCGGCGTTGTACGACGATGCGCCGCTCTCGTCCTACGTCGACATCGTGCTGGCGCGCTGGCGCCTCGTGCTTGGCATCGCGGCCGGCGTGTTCCTGCTGGGCCTGCTGTACGCGGTGTTCGCGACGCCGGTGTATCGGGTCGACGCGACGATCCAGGTCAACGAATCGACCGCCGCCGGCAACTCGCCGTTGCACGACATCGCGGCGCTGCTCGACAACGGCAGCACGACCGCCGCCGAACTCGAGCTCGTGCGCGCGCGCATGGTGATCGACGCGGTCGTCACCAAGCAGCATCTGAACCTCGTCGCCGAGCCGCGCTATGTGCCGCTGATCGGCCGCTGGGTCGCGCGCCGCTATCGCGGCGAAGGCATCGCGCCGCCGCTGTGGGGTCTGTCGCGCTTCGCGTGGGGCGGCGAGCGGTTCGACGTCGCGACGTTCGAGACGGCCGGCGCGACGAGCCACGACGGCGTCGATGCGCTGGACGGGCTGTGGTTCACCGTGACCGCGCTGGACGGCGGCCGCTACATGCTGCGGGACGACGACGACGCCATCGTGCTGAGCGGCGCCGTCGGCGCACCGGCGCATGGCGAGTACCAGGGCAAGCCACTGACGCTGCTGGTCGCGGCGCTCGACGCGCGCCCCGGCACGACGTTCCGGCTCAAGCGCATCCCGCAGATCGAGGCCGTCGCGCAACTGCAGGACGATCTGAGCGTCGAGGAAAAGGCGAAGCAGTCGGGGATCCTGTCGGTCACGCTCGAGGGCGACGACAAGGTGCGCATCAGGGAGATCCTGAAGGCGGTGGTGGACGGCTACGTCGCGCAGAACCGCGACTACCGGAGCAAGGAGGCGGCCGCCACGCTCGAGTCGCTGAAGATCAGCATGCCGGCGGTCGAGCAGACGCTGAAGGACGCGGAGGAGCGCTACGCGAAGTTCCGCGCGCGCACGCGCACGGTCGATCTCGACGAGCAGGGCAAGCTGCTGCTCGGCCAGGAGGTCGACATCGACACGCGCATGCTCGAACTCAAGCAAAAGCGCGTCGACCTGATCGCGCGCTTCGCCGACGGTCATCCGGCCGTGCAGGCGCTCGATGCGAACCTCGCCGAACTGGCGGGCAAGGCGGCGGAACTGCGCGCGCGCGAAGCGCGGCTGCCCGATACGGAGCGCGAGGGCCTCGCGGTGTTGCGCGACGTGCGCGTGAACACCGAGCTGTACACCAACCTGCTGAACACCGCGCAGCAGCTGAACATCGCGAAGCAGAGCGAGATCGGCAACGTCCGCGCGGTCGACCAGCCGGTGCTGCCGGTGAAGCCGGTCAAGCCCAAGCGCCTGCTCGTGATCGCGCTGTCGCTGTGCGTCGGCATCGCGCTCGGCGTGGCCGCGCCGTTCGCGCAGCGCGCCGTGTGGGGCCGCGTCGAGCACTCGGAGCATCTGGAGCAGGCGCTCGGCGTGCCGGTCTATGCGGTGGTGCCGCACAGCCGCGAGCAGCGGCGCCTCGTGCGCAGCCAGCAGCGCGCGGCGCAGGGCCCGCACGTGCTCGCCTCCGAGATCCCGGAGGACGTGACCGTCGACGCGATCCGCAGCCTGCGCACGACGCTGCAGTTCACGCTGTCCGAGACGGGCCACCACGTGATCATGGTCACGAGCCCGCAGCCGAACGCCGGCAAGTCGTTCCTGTGCGCGAACCTCGCGTCGCTGTTCGCGTCGGGCGGCAAGCGCGTGCTGCTGATCGACGCGGACATTCGCCGCGGCCAGGCGCATCGGCACTTCGGCCTGCCGGCCGCGCCGGGGCTGCCCGACGTGATCGCGAGCGGCGCGCTCGAGCGCGGCGTGCAGCGCACGTCGATCGCCGGCGTCGACGTGCTGCCGCGCGGCGCGGTCGCGCGCACGTCCGAGCTGTTCAACGACGGCCGCTTCAAGGCGGTGCTCGACGCCGCGGCGCGGCGCTACGACATCGTCATCGTCGACACCGCGCCGATCCTCGCGCTGCACGACGCGGCGACCATCGGCCGCCACGGCGCGACGACGCTGCTGTGCGTGCGGCACGGCCGCAGTTCGATGCCGGAGATCCGCGAGGCGGAGCGACGCCTGCGCAACGCCGGCATCGCGATCAGCGGCGTGGTGCTGAACGACGTGCCGCGCCGGCAGGCCGTCTACGGCACGTACGGCGAACGGAATTACGCATATGAAACCGAGCACTGAGCCGGCGCTGCGCGAGTTCGCGCCGCACGCCGCGCCCGCGCACGCTCATGCGCAGGCGCAGGCGCAGGCGCACGCGTCGCCCGGCGGCGAGCGGCTCGGCGCGCGCACCGTGCGCGGCCTCGCGTGGGCGCTGGTGCAGGCCTGGGGCGGCAAGCTCGTCACGCTCGTCACGTATCTGCTGGTCGCGCGCTGGCTCGGTCCGGCCGACGTCGGCCTTGCCGCGGCGGTCACGTTGTCGCTGTCGCTGGTGCTGATGATCGCCGAGGGCGGCCTCGGCGATGCGGTGGTCCAGCGCGCGGCGCTCGCCGACGACGATCTCGAATGGCCGTTCGCGTTCTCGATCGGCATGGCCGTCGCGCTCGCGGCCGTGCTGTTCGCGCTCGCCGCGCGCGTCGAAGCATGGCTCGGCGTGCCGGGGCTCGCGCCGTATCTGCGGGTGGCCGCCGCGTTCGTGCCGATCGGCTCGGCCGGCTCGTTTCAGGAGGCGCTGTACAAGCGGCGGCTCGATTTCCGGACGCTCGCGATGCGCCAGCTCGCGTCGGTGAGCGTCGCGGGCGCGGTGGCCGTTGCGCTCGCGGTGGCCGGCGCCGGCGCGTGGAGCCTGATCGCGCAGGCGGCGACCTTCATGACGGTGTCCGCGGCGTGGCTGTGGCGCCGGCCGGTATGGCGTCCGCGCGGCCGCCGCAACGTGTCGACGTTCGCGCCGCTCGCGCGCTTCGGCGCGCATGTCGTCGCCGCGCGGCTGATCGACTGGTGGGCGACGCGCACCGTCGACCTGATCGTCGTCGCGCTGTACGGCGCGGCCGGCCTCGGCATCTATGCGATCGGCGCGCGGCTCTATCAGACGGCGCTGGAGCTGCTGTGCCGCGCGGCGACCGACGTCGCGCTCGCCGTGCTGTCGCGCGTCGCGCACGACGCCGAGCGGATGGCGGCCACCTACGTCGACGTCACGGGCCTCGCGGCGATGACGGCGGCGCCGCTGTTCGTGCTGATGGCCGTGTTGAGCCACGACATCACGATCGTGCTGTTCGGCGCGCGCTGGGCCGCCAGCGCCGCGGTCATGACGCCGCTGATGGCGCTCGGAGCGGTGCAGACCGTGCAGTTCGTCAACGGCGCGTTCCTCGCGGCGCGCGGCCGCCCGCACGTGACGATGTGGCTGACGCTCGTCAAGCTCGCGCTGGTGCTCGCGACGATGGTGGCCGTGCCGTCGCAGCGCGTCGCGCAGCTCGCATGGCTGTACGTCGGCGCGGTGCTGTGCATCACGCCGCTCAGTTACGGCGCGGTCGTCGTCGAGCTGGCCGTGGACCGCGCGCGGCTGCTGGGCCGGCTCGTGCCGCCGTATCTGATCGCCCTCGGCTGCGCGGCGATCGTACGGCAGGCGGGCGCGCATCTCGGCGGCGTGCCGGTCCTGGTCCGGTTGCCGCTGCTGATCGGCTGCTTCGCGAGCGCGTACGTCGGCGCGACGTGGATGCTGCGTCGCGACGCCGCGCGCCGCACCGTGTCGATGCTGATCGCGCTGCGCGCGGCGAGGAGCGCGACATGAGCGCCGTCGTTGGTCCGTTGTCGCATTCCGCCGCGTCGACGCCCGCGCGGCGCGCGCGCTTCGACGTCGCCGACGCCGTCCTGCTGGCGCTGCTGCTGCTGAATTCGATCCAGTTCCTGAAGATCGGCGGCGCGCAGCTCGGACAGCTGTTCGCGGTGCTGGTGCTGCCGGTGCTGCTGGTGCGTCGGCGCATTCACGTCGGCGCATGGGAAGTGTGGGCGTTCGCGCTGTTCGCGGGCGCCGCGCTGTCGACCACGTTCCTGTCCGGCTATCCGCGCTTCAAGGCCGCCGAGCAGATCGTGAAATTCATCTTCGTGATGCCGGCGTTCTATCTGATCGGCCGCTACTACGGCGCGCGCGCGTGCCGGCGGCCGCTGCCATTCGGCTATGTCGCGATCGCGGCATTCGTCGCGATCCAGTACGCGCTGCAGTACTTCGACGTGCCCGTGCTGTACGAGAAAGTCGATTTCATGCAGAACGCCGTTCACGGGTCGTTCAAGGAGCGCAACTGGTTCGCGGCGTTCTTCTTCCTGAGCGCGTACGCGTGCTTCCTGCAGTCGCCGCGCCGCGTGTCCGACGTCGCGAAGTTCGTCGCGCTCGCGCTGGTCGTGACGCTGCTGAGCGAATCGAAGACGGTGCTGATCGCGTGCGCGCTCGTGATCCTGCTGCAGGTGCGCGGCCATCTGTTCGCGAAGGTGCTGACGATGGCCGCCGGCGCGGCGTTCTATCTGTACATGTTCACGCGCGAGCTGACCGGCGACCAGCTGCAGGTGCGGCTGCAGCAGGAGCGCGGCCTTGCGTTCGTCGAGTCGGTCAAGCTCGTCGGCCGCGACTGGATCGGCCACGGCTTCGGCTTCGTCGAGCATTACTTCTCGCATTCGGCGGTCGCCGTGCGCGGGCTCGGCGAGGGCACGAGCGCGGTGTTTTGCGCGCCGCTGGACCTGCTGCTGGTCGCCGGTCCGATCGGGCTGCTCGCGTGGGCCGTGTTCTTCGGCGGCCTCGGCCAGGGGCGGCGCGCGATGCTGCTGCTCGCGCCGATCGCTGCCTGGTCGCTGATCAATCCGATGCACCAGAGCGAAACGTCGTTCCTGTTCCTCGGCTATCTCGCGTCGTTCGCCCGCGCGCCGCGCGCGGTCCGCCGGACGGTGCGCGCCGCACCGCCCGCCGCGCGGCTCCGATCCCCGTTCCCTTCCGTGCCCATCCGATGAAATTCTCCCTGATCATGGCGACGCTCGGCCGCAGCGACGAGATCGAACGCATGCTCGATTCGCTGCTGCAGCAGGCCTACGCCGACCTCGAAGTCATCGTCGTCGACCAGAACCCGGACGCGCGCGTCGCACGCATCGTCGAGCGGTATCGCGAGCGGCTGTGCATCGTCCATCTGCGTTCGGAGAAGGGCAAGTCGCGGGCGACCAACGTCGGGCTGCAGGCGGTGACGGGCGACGTGGTCGCGTTCCCCGACGACGACTGCTGGTATCGGCCCGGCACGCTCCACGCGGTCGCCGCGCTGCTGTCCGCCGACCGCATGCTCGACGGCGTGACCGGCATGAGCATCGATGCCGCGGGGCGGCCGTCGCAGGGACGGTGGGCCACCGCGGCGCAGCCCGTGAACCGCTTCAACGTGTGGGTCTGCGCGACGTCCTACACGATCTTCCTGCGCCGCTCGGCGGTGAGCGCGGCAGGGCAGTTCGACGTCGAGCTGGGCGTCGGTGCGACGAGCCGCTGGGGCGCGGGCGAGGAAGTGGATTTTCTCGTCCGTGCGTTGCGCGCCGGGTGCCGGATCGGCTACGACCCGCAGTTGCGCGTACATCATCCCGAGCCGCTCGCCGTGCTCGACGAGCACGCGTATGCGCGCGGCCGACGCTACAACCGCGGCTTC
This sequence comes from Burkholderia sp. B10, assembly GCF_004368385.1. Classification (NCBI taxonomy): domain Bacteria; kingdom Pseudomonadati; phylum Pseudomonadota; class Betaproteobacteria; order Burkholderiales; family Burkholderiaceae; genus Burkholderia; species Burkholderia sp. B10. Next base: position 64,239 of record NZ_PQMX01000003.1, read on the forward strand.
GGCCACGTGCTGCGCATCAATCGCTATCCGCTCGCTTACGTGCTGTACATGATCGCGCGGCCCGTCGCCGGTTGCGCGCTGGCGTTCGCGCGCCGCAATCCGCAGCGCGCGAAGTACTACTGGATCGCGGCGTCGCATCGGCTGCTCGGCTGGATGGATTGAGCGATGAGCACGCCCTTCTCCATTGCGACGACGGCGGCGGCCGATGCGGTTGCCGCGTGCGCGGATTGCGGCGATCACGCCGATCACGCCGCCCGCGTACCCGTTACCGTCTATACGGATACGCGCTGGCCGGCCGCCACCGGCATCCACAACGTGATGGCCGCTTACGCGGCGCGCGCGCCGTCCAACATCCGCATCGCCCCGTTGCCGGTCGGCGGCGGCGTCGCGCATCCGCTGTCGCCGCTCGCGCTGAGCCGCGCGCTGCGCAAGCTGCCGGCGCGCAATGCAGTGTTCTGGAATCCCGGCTTCGTACCGGCCGCGTGGCCGGGCCTGCCGTCGGTCGTCGTCGTGCACGATCTCACGCATCGCCACTTCTATACGCGTGCGCATCGGCTGTACTACGACACCGTGCTGCGTCCGCTGTACCGCCGCTGCTCGGCCATCGTCTGCGTGTCGGCGTTCACGCGCGACGAATTCCTCGCGTGGTCGGGCATGCCGCCCGAGCGCGTGCACGTGATCCACAACGGCGCCGACGACGCGTACACGCACAACCGCGACACGCTCGGCCATCCGTTTCCGTACGTGCTGTATCCGGGCAACCGGCGCAACTACAAGAACCTGCACCGGCTGATCGAGGCGTTCGGCGCGAGCGGGCTGGTCGCGCTCGGCGTGCGGCTGATGCTGACCGGCGCACCCGATCCGGCGCTGCTCGAGCACGCGGCGCGGCATCGCTGCGCCGACGCCCTCACGTTCGCCGGCGTCGTGCCGAACGACGCGATGCCGAAGCTGTATCGCGGTGCGTTGTTCGTCGCGTTCGTGTCGCGGTACGAGGGCTTCGGGCTGCCGATCCTCGAGGCGATGGCGTCGGACGTACCGGTGCTGACGTCGCGCGTGTCGGCGATGCCCGAGGTGGCCGGCAACGCGGCGATGCTCGTCGATCCGGCGTCGGTCGCCGACATCGCGGCCGCGATGCGGCGGCTCGGCACCGATGCCGGCTGCCGCGAGGCGCTCGTCGCACGCGGCCGCGCGCAGCTTCGCCGCTTCAACTGGGATGACTCGGCGTGCCGCTTCTGGAAACTGATCGAGCAGGTCGGCGCGTCGGGGTGACGCGTGCGGCAACGCACAGAGCCGGACCACCGGCCAGCACATTCAACCAACGCGCGGGGTATCACGATGGAAACCGAAGGAAGAATCAGCGTCATCGTCGTCAACTACGGCACGCCCGACATGACGCTGCGATGCGTGGCGTCCTTGATCGCGTTGCGCGTCGCGCATGCCGGCGACATCGTCGTCGTCGAGAACGCGTCGCCGGACGACTCGTACGCGCGCTTGCGCGGCGAACTGCCGGGCGGCGTCCGGCTGCTGCGCGCGGCGTGTAATCGCGGCTTCGGCTCCGGCGTGAACTTCGGGATGGCCGCGTGCCGGCGCGACTACGTGCTGGTCGTGAACCCCGACACGCGCTTCGACGAGAACGGGCTCGCGAAGGTGCTCGACCTGTTCGACGCGTGCCCGCAGGCCGGCCTCGTCGGGCTCGACCTGCAGTATCCCGACGGCCGCCGCCAGTATTCGGCGCGCCGCTTCTACAGCTGGCTCGACATCCTCGCGCGGCGCACCGCGCTGGGCCGCTCCGACCGCTTTCGTGCGCGCGTCGACCGGCATCTGATGATCGACGCGTGGGCGTGCGGCAATCCGTTCGATGCCGAGTGGGTGATGGGAACGGGCTTCGTGGTGCGCCGCGAACTGTTCGAATCGCTCGGCGGGATGGACGAAGCGTATTTCCTCTACATGGAGGACGTCGACCTCTGCGCGCGAACCTGGCTCGCCGGCTATCGCGTGCTCGGGATGCCGGGCGTCACGCTCGTGCACGAGCATCAGCGGCAATCGGCCGCGAGCCCCGTATCGCGCGCCGGACGGCATCATCTGCGCAGCCTGTGGCGGTTCTATCGCAAGTTCCACGTGCCGCTCGCGTTGCCGCCCGGCGTGTCGCGGATCGCGCGGCAATGACGCGCCTGCCGTTCGCCGCGATCGCGGCGTGCATCGCGCTGGCCGCGCTATGCGGCAGCGTCGCGTCGGGCAGCGCCCACGCGCAGCGCGCGCCCGCGTCGCACGTCCGGCTCGCGCAGCACGGCGTCGCGCGCTACGTCGTGCGCGCCGGCGCGGCGGATGCCGTCACGCGTCATGCGGCGGACGAGATCGCCGATTACCTGTCGCGAATCAGCGGCGCGTCGTTCGCCGTGTCGAACGATGCGCCGGGCCGCACGCCGGCCATCGTCGTCGGCGGCGAGCATGCGGCGCGCCGCTGCGGCGACGCGGCGCTCGGCAGCGACGGCTTCGTGATCTGCCGCAGCGGCAGCGATCTCGTGATCGCCGGCGACACCGTGCGCGGCACGCTGTTCGGCGCGTACTGGTGGCTCGACCGCAGACTGGGCGTGAAATGGCTCGCGCCCGATGCGACCGAAGTGCCGCGGCAGCCCGAGCTGCAGGTCGAGACCACGCCCGTGCTGCAGATCCCGCGCTTCGCGTATCGCGAGGTGCTGAGCGCCGAGGGCGAGGACAAGGCGTACCGTGCGCACAATCTGCTGAACGGCGAATCGCACGGGCCGTCGTATCGCCCGTCGCCACCCGGTATCGACATCTGGGATCACAGCTGGCTCGCGCGCGACGGCGAGGCCGATTTCTGGACGCTGGTGCCGCGCGACCGTCATGCGTCGGCTCACCCGTCGTGGTATGCCGGCGGGCAACTCGCGATGATGTCGGACGAGGTCCGCGCGACGATGACCGCGGAGATCGTCAAGCGCCTGAAGCGTCGCGCCGACCCGACGCGCATCTGGTTCGGCATCCACGCGATGGACTGGGGCTGGGACCCCGACGACGCGAGCCGTGCGTTTGCGCACGCGCGTGGCGATGCGCCGTCGGCGGCGTTCGTCGACCTGGTGCGCGACGTGTCGGAGCGCGTGCGCGCCGAGGTGCCCGGCGCGCGCTTCGCGATGCCGGCCTATCACTGGGGCTTCGCGCCGCCCGACGGCATGCTCGTCCCGGACCACGTGCGCGTGTACCCGATGACGATCCAGGTCGACTACAGCGCCGCACTGAACGACGCGCGCAACGCGCGGCTGCGCGACGGGCTCGTGCGATGGAACGAGATCGCGCAGCACGTGACCGTGTGGGACCACGTCGTGAACTTCGGCGGCTATCTGCAGCCGACGCCGAATCTTTATCCGATCGGCCGCAGCATCGCGTGGCTCGCGACGTTGCAGCACGTCGACGGCTACTTCGCGGAGGGCGACTGGCAGTCGCGCGGCGGCGAGTTCGCGAGCCTGCGCGTGTGGCTGATCGCGCGGCTGCTGTGGACGCCGACGGCCGACGCGCGCGCGCTCGTGCGCGAATACTGCGACGCGTATTACGGCGCGGCCGGCCCCGCCATCGTGCGCTACATCGACCGCATGCACGCCGCGCTGCACGCGAGCGGCGACGTGCTCGCCGAGCAGACGCCGCTCGGCATGTCGATGTACACGTACGAGTTCGTGCGCGACTCGGAACGCGATTTCGACGCGGCCGCCCGCGTGGTCGACGGCGATGCGCTGCACGGCGCGCGCGTGCGGGCCGCGCGCATGCCCGTCGATTTTGTGATCCTCGCACTGCGCGATCGTTATGCGGCGCGCGCGGCGCAGGACGGCTGGGATCTCGCACTCGGCGCGCGGCGCGCGCGCCTCGACGCGGCGATTCAGGCGGCCGGCCTGCGCCAGTACCGGCAAAGCGGCGATCTCGCCGCACTCGATGCATTGCTCGACATCGACCGCCATCCGGTCGTCGCGCCGTCGATCGCGGCCGGCGTCGCCGCCGCCGACTGGCGGGCGATCGACGTGTCGCGCGTGAATCTGTACGACAGCGCGCGGCTGGTGGCCGACGCCGCTGCGCCCGAGGGTGCGGCGATCGCGATTCGTGGCGATTCGGGCGTCTGGGCGGTCCAGCTGAAGCTCGACACGCTGCCGCGCGACGGGCGCTGGGATCTCTACGCGTCGGTGCGGCTGCCGGAACGCGGGGCGTCGGCGGCTGCCGTGCGCGTCGGCGCGTATCCGCCGATGACGCTGTACACCGACACGCCGGCCGGCATGCTCGACGACGCGCAGTTCCGCTGGCTGCCCGTTCCCGGCGGCCCATTCGTTCACGACGTCGATCACGAACGCGGCATCTACGTTCATGGCGTCGGCTTCGCGCACGGGCAGTCCGTGCGGGTCGGCGCGTTCGTCGCCATTCGTCATCGTGCGCCCGACGGCGCGCAGCCGCCGGCGCCACCCAAAGGAAGTGCTTCATGAAAGTCGCGATCGTTTCACCCGTTCCGCTGTTTCCGGTCAACGCCGGCAACCGCAGCCGCATCCTCAATCTGGCGCGCGCGGTGCGGTCGCTCGGCTGCGACGTGCACTTCGTCTATCTGGAGTCGAGGCAGACCGGCGGCATGGACCTCGACGCGCATCGCGACGAATTCGGCGCCGACCACGTGCAGGTACTGCATCGCACGGGCGTCGCGCTCGCGTGCTATCGGCTCAAGCGCGTCGCATGGCTCGTGCGCCGGCTGGCGGCGAAGGCGGTCGGCAGCCGTCACGCGTACTACACGGGGCTCGACGAACTGTTCAGCGACAGCTTCTCGTCGCAGCTGCGCGCGTTGCAGCGCCGTCATGCATTCGACGCCGTGTTCGTCGAATACGTGTTTTATTCGCGCGCGCTCGACGCGTTCCCCGACACGGTCGTGAAAGTGCTCGACACGCACGACATCTTCGCGGACCGGCACGTGCCGTTCATCGGTCGCGCGGGCGCGAAGCGCTACATGTTTTCGATTCCGCCGGAGCGCGAATGCGACGGTTTGCGTCGCGCGCACGTCGCGCTGGCGATCCAGGCCGACGAAGGCGACGCGCTGGCCGCGCGCCTGGGCAGCGATGGCGCGCCGTCGGTCGCGGTACTGAGCCACTTGCTGGCGTTCCCGCCGCAGGTGGACTGCGCGCCGCATGCCGACGCGACCTTCGTCGGCAGCGACAACCAGCCGAATCGCGACGCCATGCAGTATTTCGTCGACGAGATCCTGCCGCACGTTGTCGCGCGGCTGCCGGCGTTTCGCGTGCATCTGGCCGGCACGATCGCCGCGGCCGTGCCCGACGGCGCGCACGTCGTCAAGCGCGGCCCGGTCGCCGAGCTCGGCGATGCGTTCGCGTGCGCGCCGATCTCGATCAACCCGATGCTGCTCGGCACCGGCATCAACATCAAGCTGCTCGAAAGCATGGCGCTCGGCGTGCCGACCGTCAGCACGCAAACGGGCGCGCGCGGCCTCGGCGAGCACGCGGCGGGCGGCGTCACGATCGTGCCCGACGCGGACCCGCGCGGTTTCGCCGATGCGCTCGTCCGTCTCGCGACGGATCGCGCTCATCGCGTCGCACAGGGCGCGGCGGCGCGCGATGCCGCGCGCGCATGGCACGACGCGCAGTTGCGCGTGCTGCGCGAAACGCTCGCACATCGCGCGTGCGCGCGTGCGCTGGCACCTTCCACCATCCAGAGGAAACCGGACATGTCGAAACTGGCGGATCTGAAGCAGCGGCTGCGCGTGTGGCTGTACGTGAAGCGATTGACCGCGCAATGGCGCCGCGAGGCCGCACGCTGCGTCGCGCGCAACGACGCAGCGGCCGGTGCGCATCTGCTGATATTGCCGTGCGATCCGTGGACGCTGGTCGGCTCGAAAGGCGACGAGGCGATGCTGAGCGCGGTGGTCGAACGGTTGCGGGCGGCCAACCGCGCGTTGCAGGTCTCGGTCGTCACGGCCACGCCGCAGGCCGCGCAGGCCGCGACGCGGATGGGCTTTCATGCGGTCGACGCGTGGCGCGAGCCGTGGCGGCTCACCGACACGGTCGAACGGCTCGCGGCGCTGCGCCCGAGCGCGCTGGTCGTCATCGGCGCCGACGTGATGGACGGCTACTACTCGCCGATGACGTCGCTGCGCCTGCTCGCGACGGCCGATCTGCTGGTTCGGCGCGGCGTGCGCGGCACGATTCTCGGCTTCAGCTTCAACGCCCGGCCGTACCGGCCGTTGCGGCACGCGTTCGACCGCCTCGACGCGCGGCTGCTGGTCAACGTTCGCGACGACGTGTCGCTCGACCGATTCAGGCGTTTCAGCTCGGCGCCCGCGACGCTCGTCGCGGATTCGGCGTTCATGCTGGAGCCGGATCACGCTTCGGACAGCGTGCGGGACACCGCCGCATGGATCGACGCACGGCGCGCGGCCGGCGATGTCGTGATCGCGTTCAATCTGCATCCGATGCTGATTCGCGGCGCCAGCGACGCCGACATCGCCGCGCTGGTCGCGGCGGCGCAGCACGCGCTTCGCGCGATCGCGGCGCAACGTGGCCTCGGCATCGTGCTGCTGTCGCACGACTATCGCGGCCGCGACGGCGACGACACGTGCCTCGAGCCGCTGCATCGCGCGTTGGCCGCGGCGTTGGGCGAGCGGCTCTGCTATCCGCGCGCGCGCATGTCGGCGGCCGAGCTGAAGGCGATCGCGGGGCAGGTCGACGGCGTGGTGACGGGCCGCATGCATCTGGCGATCGCGAGCCTCGGGATGGGCGTGCCGGTCGCGGCGCTCACCTATCAGGACAAGTTCCAGGGGCTGTTCCGCCATTTCGGCTTGTCCGACGCCTTCCTGCTGAAGCCCGCCGATGCGATGCGCGCGACGCGTCTCGCGGCGGTGCTGGAGCGGTTCGTGTCGGCGCTGCCGCAACTGCGCGAGCAGGTGCGTGCCGCGCTGCCGCGCGTGAAGGACGCGTCGCTGCGCAATCTGCGCGGCGTGATCGGCGAGGTCGACGAGATCGACGCGATCGAGCCGTCGTGCGCGGCGGCCTTGCCCGTTGGTCTCCATTCCAAGCCGCGCACGAGCACCGGCGCGCTCGCCCCTCAACCTGTCGAGTTTTCCCGGAACGCGTGACATGACCCATCCGACCATACGCGAGCTGCAGCGGCAGCTCGGCCGATTGAACCTGATCGTCGAAGAGGCGCGGCAGAAGGAGAAGCAGGCGCGGCTGAACGAAATTGCGGCGCACGTGCGCGAGTTCGGCATCACCGAAATCGAACTGCTGCGTGCCGCGGGTTTCGTCAAGGCGAGGAAGCAGAAGGCGCCGGCGAAATACTACGATCCCGACACCGGCCGCGCGTGGTCGGGCAAGGGCGCGCGCCCCGGCTGGCTGGCCGGCAAGAATCTCGACGACTACCTGATCAGGACGACCCCACAGCCGTGGTGGCCGGAAACGCCTTGAGCGCGCTCCCGCTGCCGATGTCCGGGTATCGCGCGGCCGCGCGCCGTGCGAATCGAACGACCACCTTAAAGGGTAATGGCTGACATGCGCAATCCAGAGACGGACCCGAGCGATTCGGGCAATCCGGTGCGCCGGAAGAAGGTGAACTATCGCGCGCCGGCGCTCGAGAAGGGGCTCGATATCCTCGAATTGCTGATCGATCGGCAGTACGGCATGGCGCAGGCGGACATCTGCCGCGCGCTCAAGCGCAGCCGCAGCGAGCTGTACCGGATGATGCAGGTGCTCGAGGAGCGCGGCTACATCTACCGGATCGATCGCCACGACCGCTATGCGCTGACGATGAAGCTGTATTTTCTCGGCCAGCACCACGCGCCGACGCGCTCGCTCGGCGCCCTCGTCACGCCGGCAATGCAGGAGTTCACGCTGCAGACCGTGCAGTCGTGCTACCTGACGGTGTTCGACGGCGACACGATGATCGTCATTGCCGCCGCCGACGCCGAGACGGAGTGGAACATCGCGGTTCGCGTCGGCACGCGCGTGCCGTTGCAGGGCAGCGCGGCCGGCGAGATGTACGGGGCGCTGCAGGGTGATGATGCGCGGTCCCGCTTGCTGCGGGCGGGCGCGCGAGCAGTCGGCTTGCCGGGCGCGTCGGGCCACGATGAGGCGGCGGCATCGCGTTGGGCAGACGGATGCATCCGCCGCCCGAACGCGCGCATTGCGGGCGTCACGGATATCGCGACGCCGATCGTCGACAAGACCGGTGCGGCCATCGCGATCCTCGCATGTCCGTACTTGATGCATCCTGACGATGCCGGCGCCATGCCGGTCGAGCAGGTGGGCGTCGCACTGTACGAGACGGCGCGGCGGATTGCCGCGACGGTCGACCAGCGGTTCATGCAATCGGCGGTCGAGACGCCCGCGCGGCGCGCGACGTGCGCATGATGCCGGCGTGACATGCAGTGCGCCGGCGGTCGCGCGCGATCGCCGGCTTCCCGTCGTGGGCGACACGATCGTCGGCAAGCGGCCGCTCGCCACGACGGCCCGCATAAATCAGAGTTCTACGATATCTACACGCGTTCGCCGTCGATAGCATGCGGGTGTGGTGCTTCATTGGTTCGACAGAAATCGGGCGATGCGGAGATTGACGTTTCGCATAGAGGACCAAGCTGTTCATCGAATGCTCCCGATACGTCGATGGCTGAAGTCTCGCACATCTCCCGTCCGGTATTCTAGAAATCAGTATTTGACGATATGAATGATGAAATGAATATATATCAAGGGTTTATACGATTTTTTCGACCAATTTTTTGGTAAATGAGCAGCACTGATCCGTATCAACGTGGCGACCGGCGAGGGGGCGGCGCCTCCCGACGATCAAGAACATCTTGCGAAAGGTATCATTTGCGCTACAATCGGGTATCAACTGATGCCTGTTGGGGAGTCGCCATGTCACTTGTTACCCCTGAAGCCGTGGCTGCGGTCATGGAGCTGCGGCCGCTCCCGCATACGCTGGCGGAGCTGGAAGCGCTTGTGCGTGGTGGCCTGCCGAAGTCCGCGCTGCGCGCCGGCGTCGAGCACGCGACGCAAGGCGCCGACGCTCGCCGGGCACTCCTCGCCCGCATCATCCCCGAAGCGACCTACAAGCGCCGCCGCGATCGGCTAACGCAAGATGAATCGGAGAAGACGGAGCGTCTGGCCCGGATCGTCGCGACGACCACCTACGTCTGGAACGACGAAGAGGACGCGCGGGAATTCCTGTCGACGCCGCACCCTGAACTTGAAGGGCGGGCGCCGCTCGATGTCGCGCTCACCGAGCTCGGTGCGCGCCGGGTCGAAGAACTGCTCTGGAAACTGTTCTACGGGCTGCCTGCATGAAGTTGTTCCGTATCGCAGACACGCGACGCACGATCTGGAGCGGCACCGGCGCGATGCTGGTCGGTGGCCGCTTCAACAGTCCGGGCCGGCCCGTCATCTATGCGGCGTCGACTTTTGCGGGTGCGATGCTCGAGGTGCTGGTGCATGCGCGCATCGGCAAGGTGCCGAAAACACACGGATGGGTCGAAGCAAGTGTTCCCGACGACGTCAGCATCGAACGCCATACGGCCGAAACGTTGCCGGACGGATGGGACGCGGCGGCACTTCAGGCAGCACGTCAGTTTGGCGACGCATGGATGACCGAGATGCGTACCGCGCTCCTGATTGTCCCGTCGGTCGTGGTCCGTGCAGAGTTCAACGTGCTGGTGAATCCCGCGCACCCGGATGCAACGCGAATCGTTGTGACTGATCCGCAGCCCGTGGTGTGGGACGAACGCCTCTTTGTGATGCCACCGGCCGGGCAGTCTTAGATTCACGATGGCAGTCTGCTAACCTTACCTCGACGCCTTTCTCCTGGAGACAGGAACGACTACGACGTTGCCGCTGGTTTCATTCGCACTCCAACCCAGTTTGCCGCCCGAGTGGGTTCCTAAGCCGCTCGCGCAATTCGTGGCGAATTGCGTGCCGGGATTAACGAAGCGGCAGTTGCTGGCTCGCACCGCACGGCTCGGTTGGAAGCCGAGTTGGGAGCCGATCCCGAAGCTGAAGCGAGACGACATCGAGGCGTACGGCTTCGGGCTCACGATTGACGGGGTAGGCGTACCGCTCATTGCACGCATGCGCATAGCTGCGAAAGATGTGATGTCGATCAAGGTGCCGGAGCGGGATCCGCGGCAGATGAGTCTTTTCTAAGAGGCCAGTTCAAAAAGACTGCTCGATGCGCCTGAAGATGTTCCAACAGACAAGCGAGCAACCGAGTTTCAGGAATGCTTCGTGAATGTCAGGCCGCCGCTCGAAGCGAGTGCGTAGGCGACGAAAACTGTGGAGCCAGGAGTGAGTGCGTTCGACCACCCAACGATACTTGCCGAGTCCGCTGCCGTGTCGGGTCCGGCGCTTCGCGATCACTGGCTGGATACCGCGATTGCGCAGGGCTCGCCGATGCCGCTCGGAGTCGTATCTGCGATTGGCGTAGACCACGCGAGGCCGTTGAATCGGGTGGCCGCGCAGGCCGCGAATCGATGGAATCGCGTCGATCAGCGGCAGCAACTGCGTAACATCGTTGACGTTGGCGCCAGTCAGGATCGCGGCGAGAGGTGTGCGGTTGGCGTCGGTGACGATGTGGTGCTTGGAGCCGGGTCGCGCACGATCAGTGGGGTTCGGGCCAGTTTTTGGCCCGCCCCAACAGCCCGTACCGATGATGAATCGACGGCGGCACGTGAAAAATCGATCTGGCCGGCCGCCTGCAGTTTGGCGAGCAATAGTTCGTGGAGGCGATTCCACACACCGGCTTCGTGCCAGTCGCGAAGTCGGCGCCAACAGGTTGCCCCCGAACCGAAGCCGAGCTGGGTTGGCAGATGGTTCCATCGAATGCCGGTCTTGAGCACGAACAGGATGCCGTTCAATGTCGCCCGATTCGGAACCGGAAACCGTCCTGGATTCTTCGTTCGCCGCGGTTTCGGCGGCGGGAGTAATGGCTCGATGAGTATCCACAATTCGTCATCAACGATCGGCGCTTGCATCCCTCATGATCCTGTTGCTCAGATGCTTGAGGTTAACAGGTCGCCGGTGAAGTTAACAGCGCCTCGAGAGTCTTTTTGAACTGGCCTCTTAGCGGAATACTTGATTGGTCGACCGCGGCTGGATCGATTGAGCGGCGCGTGACCGTGCGCATGAATCGTTGCGCCTAGAAATGACGACAGGGCCGTGGGCGATGCCCGGCGTCGCGGGCGCGGCCAGCGAGTTCATCAACGACGGGTCCACGTCAATCGACGGGTTGGTGCTGAAGTCGGTTCATGTCCACATAACGACGCATATTCGGTTCAAATCTCCGTGCTTGTTCGATTGTAATAGCCACCGCCACCGCCACCGCCAACCAGCAAGCGGTTACCGGTTACCGCCACGCCCCAGGTACATACCTTGCTGCCCTACACCCCAATGACGGCAGGCGCGCATGCAGCGTTGCCCGCCGTGTATTTTCGCGCCGCACGGGTAGAGCTCGGCACGCGCACCCGCCGCGGTTCCGCGGCGCTGTTGCAACCTAATCGAACGGGAGAACGCATGACGACGATCATCACGCGCGACCGCCTGCCCGCGTCGTGCAGGTTTTGCCACCGGGCGTGTCATTGCGCGCATCGCGCGCCCACCGGCGCTGCCGTCGCATGACCACGATCGGTTGCCCTACGTGCGGGACGCTCGACCATATCCCGCCGATCGACGCACACGCGCTGGCGCGCTGCAGACGTTGCCACGCGACGCTCGAACGCCGCCGCGGCCGCAGCGTGGAGGCCGCGCTCGCCTGTACGACGGCGACCTTCGTGCTGTTGTTTCCCGCCAACCTCGCACCGCTGATGACGGTCACGATGCTGGGCGCGTCGCATTCCTCGGTGCTCGCGTCGGGCATCGTGTCGATGTGGAACGACGGCTGGGTGATCCTGGCCGTGTTGCTCGGGATGTTCGGCATCGTGCTGCCGTTCGCGCGCTTCGGCGGCCTGATGCTGGTGCTGGCCGCGATTGGCTTCGGCTGGCGGTTCCACGGTATCGGTGCGGTGTTCCGTTGGTCGCTCGCACTCGACGCTTGGGCAATGCCGGACGTGTACCTCGTCGGCTGCATCATCGGCTACGTGCGCGTCACGCACGGTCTCACCGGCTCGATCGGCGCAGGCGGCTATTGCCTGATCGCGGCCGGCCTGATGTCGATGCTCACGCGCGCGTCGCTCGACCGGCGCACCGTGTGGCGCGCCATCGAAGCCGATCGGCATCCGTCGCGCGGCGAGGCCGTGCTGTCGTGTGCCGGTTGCGACATGGTGCAGCCGTACGCGTGCGCCGGGCGTTCGTGTTCGCGCTGCGGGCTGACGCTGCGCGCGCGCCGGGTCGCGGCGCTTTCGCGCGCGAGCGCGCTCTCGCTGGCGGCGCTCGTGCTGACCGTGCCGGCCAACCTGTTGCCGATGACAACGTCGATCCAGCTCGGACGCGTGCACACGCACCGCATCGTCGACGGCGTCATGCAGCTCTTTCACGTCGGCCTATGGCCGTTCGGCATCTTGACGTTCATCACGAGCATCGTGATCCCGGTCGCGAAGATCGTCGGCATGGGCTGGTTCGTCGCGTCCGTGCTGCGGCGATCGCGCCGGCGTTTGCGCTTGAAGGTGCGCCTCTACCGCTGGATCGACGAACTCGGCCGGTGGTCGAACGTCGACGTCTTCACGATCGCGGCGTTCGTTCCGTTGATCCGCTTCGACGGCGTCGCGTCCGCGCAGCCGGCTACCGGCGCCACCGCATTCGCGCTCGTGGTGTTCCTGACCATGCTCGCGTCGCGCGCCTTCGATCCGCGCCTGATGTGGGACCGCCCCGACCGGAGGACTCGATGAACCCGCCGCGCATCCGTCGCTCGCGCGCCGAGGTGCGGCACAGTCGTTGGCCGGGATTGATCTGGGCGGTACCCGTCGCCACGCTGGCCGTGGTCGGATGGCTCGGGATACGGGCGCTCGCGCAGGGCGGGGAAAGCGTCACCGTGATGTTTTCCGACGCGCACGGAATGAAAGTCGACGATACCGACGTGACGCTGCGCGGCGTGAAGGTCGGCAAGGTCGCGGGCATCGCGTTGTCGCCCGACGGCCGGCATGTGGAGGTCGAGTTGAAGATCGATCGCGCGCAGCAGAAGTATCTGCTCAGCGGCACGCGCTTTTTCCTGCGCGGTGCGCAGCCGGACATGAGCGACCCGACCTCGCTGCGCGCGCTCGTCGTCGGGCCGGAAATCGTGATGGAGCCGGGCGCCGGCGCCCCGGCGCGGCACTTCGACGGCACCGAGCGCCGCCCGGCGCTCGCGCCCGAGCATGGGCCGGTGGTGCCGTACTTGATTCGGTTCGCGGGTGCGGCCGGCGAGCTGAAGGACGGCGCGCCGGTGAAACTGCGCGGCTTCCAGGTCGGCACGGTCACGCGCGTGCGGCTGAGTTACGACGCCGCCACCGGGCAGCTCGGCACGCCGGTGCAGATCGCGCTCGAACCGTCGGCGCTCGGCATCACCGGCGTGCATCCGCCGGCCGACGGCAACTGGCGGCCCATCGTCGACGGCATGCTCGAACGGCTCGTCGCCCGCGGGCTGCGCGCGCGGCTGGTGCAGGATCCGCCGCTCGTCGGCCCGCGCATGGTCAGCCTCGATTTCGTCGCCGGCGCTTCGGCGGCCGCGTTTTCCGGTGGCGCCGGCCCGGCGGAGATTCCGAGCGTCGCGTCGGCCGACTTCGGTGCGATCGCCGCGCGCGCCAACGCGATCGCCGGCAAGCTCGACGCGCTGCCGATCAAGGAGACCGGCGACGACGTGCGCGCGATCGCGGCGCGGCTCAATGCGCTGACCGCATCGCCGCAGATCCGCGACAGCCTCGCGCATCTCGACCGATCGGTCGCGCAGATCGACCGCACGCTGCAGCAGGTGTCGCCGCAGATCGGTCCGCTCGTCGCGCAGCTGCGCGACGCCGCGAACAGCGCCGACGAGGCCGCAGCCGCAGCCAGCCGGACGCTCGGCGACGACGCCACCACGCAGACCGGCGTGCCCGCAGTGTTGCGCGAACTCGCCGATACCGCCCGTTCGGTGCGTGCGCTGGCCGACTATCTCGACCGACATCCCGAAGCGCTCGTGCGCGGCAGAGCGAAGGAGAAGCCATGATCCGTCGATCGAAGCGACGGGCCGGCGACGCAGCGGCGCCGGCCCCGATGAAATGGGCGGTCGTTGCGCTGGCCGCCGTGCTCGCCGGATGCGGGCACAGCCCGCCGACGCGCTATGTGGCGTTGAGTGCGACGCCGGCTACATCGATCCGCGCGGACGAGCCCATCGAGCCGGTACAACTGACTGCCGTGCACGTGCCGGCGGAGCTCGACCGGCCCGAGGTCGTCGTGCAGCGCTCGGCGAACCGTGTCTGGATCGACGAAGGCGCGCGCTGGGCCGGGCCGCTCGACCGGATGATGCGGCGCACGCTCGCGCAGGACCTGCTGACGCGCCTGCCGCCGGGAGCCGTCGTCCTGCCGGATGCGCCGCGGCCGCCCGACACGCGCACGCTCGTCGTCACGGTGCTGGACGTGCATGCGGACGACGGCGGCACGTTGACGTTGGAGGCCGCATGGACGGTGTTGGCGGGCCGGCCCGAGCGCGTGAGCGCGAGCCGCGAGACGACCTTGACCGCATCGTTGACGCAGCACGGCGCGGCCGCGCAGGCCGCCGCGCTGAGCGCGATTCTGGGGCGCCTCGCGGACCAGATCGCGGCCGGGCTGCCGCCACGCTGAGCGGACGCGAGCCGGCCTGCACGGTGGCCCGACCATTGGTGGACGGGCCGACACCGATCGAACGATCACATCCGCACCGGTGCCGCTCGCCACGCAGCGACGATCGGCTTGCGGCGGCCGGTCAGCAGGGGACGCACGCGGCAAATTCAGTGCGCGTCGATCGAAAGCGTTCCCCGGCTTGATCGTTACTGGCGTTTGAGACTTTGCGGATCGACCTGTGTGATCCGCAGCGCGTGACAGAGGCGGTATCGAAGTGCGGCGCCGCCAGCCAGCACATTCCGCCGGCGACACGGGCCTCACGATCGAACGCAGTCGGATCGACTGCGTTCGACCGCCGCGCCTGCACACCGACGCGCCATTACGCCACGGCCGGGAAATCGAGCGTCGTATCGTTGACGCGATTGACCAGGTTCGTGAACGTGATCGACGCGATCGCCAGGCTGATTTCGATCAGCTGGCGCTCCGTGTAACCGGCGGCGCGCACGGCGTCGACGGCCGCCTCGGGCACCGTGCCGCGCGTGCCGACCAGCGTACGCACATAGGTCACCAGCGCGTCGCGCTTGGCGTCGCCGGTGGCCGCGCCGGCGCGCACCTGCTTCATGGCGTCGCTCGACAGTCCGGCCAGCTTGCCCATCAGCGTATGCGCGGCGACACAATAGTCACAGCCCACGTGTTCGCTGACCGCCAGCTTGATGACTTCGATGTCGGCCTTGCCGAGCGTGCCGGCAGCCACGACCGCGTCGAACGCGAGCGCCGCGCCGAGGGCTTCGGGGCTGTGCGTGCCGATGGTGGCGTACGCATTGGGCACCTTGCCGACGGCCTTCTTGATCTTCGCGAACACTTCCGCTGCCGCGCCGGTGGCTTCTTCAGGGCGAATGGTGGTGAGACGGGACATGATCGACTCCTTCGTTCAGTTGAGTGGTTGAACTGCTTAGCCATGTCGTATGGCATGGGAGTCAGTGTAGGGATGCAGGCCGAGTTTTTTAATGCCATACTTGTGCAAATTCATGCTCAAACGTCTCATATGGACATGCTGGACCGATTGCTGTCGATGATGCCGGTCACCGGCCGGCTGGACGTACGGTGCCATTTCGGTTCGCCGTGGCGCATCGACCATCCCGAGTCGAACGAGCGGGAGCTTCCGTATCACATCCTGTTGCGCGGCGAGGCTGTCGTCGAAGGCGAGACGGGCGGCGCGGACGAACCGACGCTCCGAATGAAGGCCGGCGACATCGTGGTGTTCCCGTCCGGCAGTGCGCACCGGCTGCACGACGGCAGCGGCGACGCGCCGCGCGCGGTGCAAGAGCGGCACCGCAACGGCCTGACCATTACGACGAACGGCGGCGCCGACGCGAGCATCGACGTGCTGTGCGGGCGCTTCGTGCTGCCGGCCGTCCCGCAGCAGTTGCTGCGCGACCATCTGCCTCGGCGTCTGATCGTGAGCAGCGTCGCCGCCGGCGATGGACAGACGCGCGACGCCGCGTTTGCCGCCACGCGGCTTGCGCGGGTCATCGAATTGATGCGTGAGGAAGCGCTGGAGCAACGTGCCGGCAGCGCGGCGGTGGTCGATCATCTGTCCGGCGCGCTGTTCGCGTTGACGCTGCGCAGTGCGTCCGAGTCCGGTCACGCGCCGCGTGGGCTGCTCGCGCTGGCGCAACGCCATCGGCTGCAGCCGGCGCTCACCGCGATGTTCGACGAGCCGGAAAAGCCCTGGACGCTGGCGCAGCTGGCGGAGCGCTGCCACATGTCGCGCGCGACGTTCGCACGCCACTTCGACGAGGCGATCAGCCGCTCGGCGACCGATGTGCTGACGGAAATCCGCATGGCGCTTGCCGGGCGCAAGCTGGCGCAAACGACGATGTCCGTCGCGGAGATCGGCGAGACGGTCGGATATCGGTCGGAGGCTGCGTTCCAACGCGTGTTCAAACGGCAGGTGGGGATGACGCCGGCGAAGTGGCGCATGCAAGCGACGAGAATCGCGGCGCCGGAAGCGCGGTCGTCCTGACGGACGGTGCAACCATCCATCCATAACGTGGGCGAACGCGCTGGAAGCATCGAGTCAGGCGACTGCTCGCAACGCTTGGAGGTCCTCCTTGATTCGATCGCGCGAACCTGCGGCATCGCAGTCGAGCGCGCGCGGCCAGTCGAAGTCGATGACGGCGGCCCCGCTCCGATCCGGCTCGGCAACAAGACCATCAAGCAGATTCGCAAACTGCGTCACGTCCTGGCGATCGATACCGTACTGAATTACGACGAAGTCCTGGTAAAGCTCAGTGCCATCAGTGAAGCGCGCAATTGTATGGTCCATTCGGCAGGGCGAGTACCAGGCGCATTGACGTGATGAACCGCCGCCAAACGCATCCGGCCACGACCGGACGATACTTATCGACTGCTTACGAGCATGCCGCTCAACGTCGGCACCTCAGTCGACGTCGTAGTTGAGATCGTGCCACCGCTGCGACGTGCCGCCTCCTGAACCCAGCTGACCGCGTGGAAAGCGCATGACGGCGATTGCATGGAGGGCGCGCTCGTCGCCGACCGGGTCGCCACAACTTCGGCGGACCTTCAAGTCGCGCACCCGACCTTCGTCGTCGAGCCAGACGCGCACCAAGACCCTTCGGCGGCCTTGGCCGGTTTGCGGTGTTGCACGCGATAGCATGCGGTCAAGAGGCGACATGTAATTCCTCTGCATTGATAGGGCCGGCCGGACTTGAGCCGGCGGCCAGTCGACCGAGAGTCGACTGATCCAACGGGCCGTGGTACGGGCTTGAACGACGCGATCGGTGCGGGATTTTCCGATCTCGATGTATAGCTGAACAGCGTACACGTACGATCGGCACTCCCGGGAGGTATTTGGCGTCGGGAATCAAAACCGGTTGCGATTTTCCGCGCTCGTTTGTGGGTACGAACAAGACGCATCGACGATGCCGCTTCGGCAGAGTGTTGACATCGGGTTCCTCAGTAACCGCGACGCGTATCGCTCGTGTTCGACGTAATCGCGCCATGCGCTGCCGCCTGTCCGGCGCCTGGACGAAAGGAAGAACGACTTGCCGGCCCAGGCCCGCCCCAGAGTTAAACGATTTGTGATCCCTCGCCGCCGCAAAATTCTGCACAATGACGGCATCGCGGCCGCACGATGTGTCGGCCGCCGCCGCTCGGCCGCTCCGCCACAGCCCGCGGCCACTACCGCGCTCGCGCGCCCGACACCCTTACCGACGCACTGGCTCGTTCGCCATGGATCACGCCAAACGCATCCTGATCGTCGAAGACGACGCCGACATCGCCGACGTGTTGAGCCTGCATCTGCGCGACGAGCGCTACGAAGTCGTCCACAGTGCGGACGGCGCCGAAGGCCTGCGCCTGCTCGAGCAGGGAAACTGGGACGCGCTGATTCTCGATCTGATGCTGCCCGGCGTCGACGGCCTCGAAATCTGCCGGCGCGCCCGCGCGATGACGCGCTACACGCCGATCATCATCACGAGCGCGCGCTCGAGCGAGGTGCACCGGATTCTCGGCCTCGAACTCGGCGCCGACGATTACCTCGCGAAGCCGTTCTCGGTGCTGGAGCTGGTCGCGCGCGTGAAGGCGCTGCTGCGGCGCGTCGACGCGCTCGCGCGCGACTCGCGCCTCGACGCCGGCACGCTCGACGTCGCCGGCCTGTCGATCGATCCGATCGCGCGCGAGGCGAGCGTCGACGGCACGCGCATCGACCTCACGCCGCGCGAATTCGACCTGTTGTACTTCTTCGCCCGGCATCCGGGCAAGGTGTTCTCGCGGATGGACCTGCTGAACGCCGTATGGGGCTACCGGCACGAAGGCTACGAACATACGGTGAACACGCACATCAACCGGCTGCGCGCGAAGATCGAGGCCGATCCCGCCGAGCCCGTGCGGATCCTCACGGTGTGGGGGCGCGGCTACAAGCTGGCCGCACCGGGCCAGCGGGACGCGTGATGAAGCTGAATCTGACCCAGCGGCTGTCGTGCGTGTTCGCGGTGCTGCTGCTCGCGTGTTCGGGCGCGTCCGCGTGGCTGCAGATCCGCGCGAACGACATGCGCGAGAAGGAAGTCGTGCAGGCGCTGTCGCGCGATCTCGCCGCGCACATCGCCAGCAGCACGCCGCTGATGGACGCGAACGGCCTGCGCCCGGATGCCGTGCGCCGGCTGTTCGGTCAACTGATGGGCGTGAACCCGAGCGTCGAGGTCTACCTGCTCGACAACGCGGGGCGCATCGAGGGCGACGACGCGCCGCCCGGGCACGTGAAGCGCACCCGCGTCGATCTCGCGCCGGTGCAGCGCTTCATCGCAGGCGAGCCGCTGCCGATCCTCGGCGACGATCCGCGCAGCATCGACGCGCGCAAGGTGTTCAGCGCCGCGCCGCTGCAGCGCGCCGGGCAGCCGCCGTCCGGCTACGTCTACGTGGTGCTGCTCGGCGAAGCGCACGACCGGCTGGCCGCGCGCGTCGACGCCGGCAACGTGCTGCGCACGACGCTGTGGTCGATGGCGGTCGTCGCGCTGCTCGGGCTGGTGGCCGGCCTGATCGCGTTCAGCTTCATCACGCGGCCGCTGCGCCGGCTGACCGACGCGATGCGCCGCTTCGACGCGAACGGCGCGCCCGACACGCAGCCGCCGCTGCCGCGCCCCGCGCCGGGACGCCGCGGCGACGACCTCGCGGTGCTCGAGTCCGCGTTCGCCCAGATGGCCGACCGGATCGGCGAGCAGTGGCGCGCGCTGACGCGTCAGGACCAGCAGCGGCGCGAGCTGATCACGAACATCTCGCACGATCTGCGCACGCCGCTGACCTCGCTGCACGGCTATCTGGAAACGCTGTCGCTGAAGGCCGACACGCTCGCCGACGCCGAGCGCCGCCGCTACCTGTCGATCGCGCTCGCGCAGAGCACCAAGGTCGGGCGGCTGGCGCAGGCGCTGTTCGAGCTCGCGCGGCTCGAGTCGGGCAGTGTGCAGGCCGAGCGCGAGCCGTTCTCGCTCGTCGATCTCGTGCAGGACGTGTTCCAGAAGTTCGAACTCGCGGCCCAGTCGCGCGGCATCGCGTTGCAGGCGCGCATCCCGCCGCGCGTGCCGGCCGTGTCGGCCGATCTCGCGATGATCGAGCGCGTGCTGACCAATCTGCTCGACAACGCATTGCGGCACACGCCGCAGCACGGCGCAATCGAAGTCGCGCTGACGCCGCGCGACGACCGCGTGGTGGTGACCGTGTCGGACACCGGCGCAGGGATCCCGCTGGCGCGCCGCGCAGGATTGTTCCAGCGACCGCAGCGGCCCGCCAGCGGCGGCATGGCGACGAACGGCGGCCTCGGCCTGCTGATCGTGCACCGGATGCTGGCGCTCAACGGCAGCGACATCCGGCTCGTCGACCGGGACGGGCGCGGCGCGATGTTCGAGTTCGCGCTCACGATCGCGCAGCCGGCGCCCGGCGATCCGCAATGACCGTGCATGCGCGGCCCGCACGGGCGCGGCGCACGAGTCATGTCCCGCGCGTCACGTCCCGCGCTTGCGCCGTACTTCGGTCGGCGTCGTGCCGGTCCAGCGCTTGAACGCGTGGCGGAACCCGACCGCGTCGCTGAAGCCGAGCGTCAGCGCGATGTCCTCGGTGCTGAGCGTGGTGGTGCTCAGGTAGTCGATCGCGAGCGCCTTGCGCACGCTCGTCAGCAATTCGCTGTACGACGTGCCTTCGGCGTCGAGCTTGCGGCGCAGCGTGCGGGACGTCATGCACAGCGTGCCGGCGATCGCGACGATGTCCGGAAACTGCCCGGGCGTGCGCGTGAGCTCCTGGTAGACGCGCCGCGTGACGTCGGCCTGGCTGCGCAATTCGTCGAGCAGATGCGCGCAGTGCGACGACACCTGCGCGGCGGTGATCGGGTTCGCGAGCTGTGGCGCGCGGGCGAGCCACGCGGCCGGGTAGCTCAACACATGGTGCGGCTGGTCGAACGCGATCGGGCATTCGAGCGCCTCGGCGAGCAGCGCCGCGTGCGCGGGCCGCGGCTGCGCGAACTGCGCGCGTGCCGGCACGCACCACGCGCCCATCACGTCCTTGATGACCGTCACGTGCAGCGCGAACTGCATGTCGATCAGAAAGCGGTACAGCGGCAGATCGGGGCCGGCCAGCGCGGCTTCGTGCGGATCGGGAAACAGCCACGCCGCGGTGTCGCCCTGTTCGACCCAGCGGATCGTCAGCATCCCGTTCGCGAGCCGGTGATATTTGACGGCTGAATCGAACGCGCGCGCGAGCGACTCCGAGCACAGCATCGCGTAGCCGTACATCCCGTAGCTCGACGCATGCAGCCGGCGGCCGACGCGCACGCCGAGGTCGGCGCCGTCGTAGCGCTCGAGCGCGTTGCGCGCGGCGCTCAGGAACTGCAGCGGCGACGTGAGCGTGAACGGATCGGCGACGGCCTCCGGCGACAGGCCCGTGCCGGCGAGCACCGCCGACGAATCGAGCCCGAGTTCGCGCGCGACGTCGACGAGCACGGCGAGCTTCGCCGGCGAAAAGCGCTTGTCGCGCAACGCATGGGCGGGCAGGGTCTCGGGCAGCGCCGCCGCGCGGGCGGCCGTCGGGTTCAGGTGCGCGGTGCGCGGCATGGCTGGGTGTACGTCCGATTCGATACCGTTCCGGGTTGGCGATTCTGCCCCCGAACGCGCGGCCGCGCCATAGGGTTCACCCTGATCCTGCGCCTGCGTGCGCATTGTGTCGCCGCGGGGGCGGGCGGGTTTGCGGTTTACGGACTGGCGCGCCGGTGTGTCCGTTTCGATCATGTTTTCGGCCGCGCGAATCATTTTCAAAGCGGGCCGCGCGCGCGATATTCGTCGATCAGGCGACGGCCCGCGCGCATCCGATGCGCGGGCCGCCGTGCGAACGGCGCCGCGTGGCGCCGTCCCCCGAGGAGCAGGACATGACGAAGAGACACTGGATCGGGTCGTATGGCTCGATCCCCGCCGAGATCGACCCCGATCGCTTTCCATCCGTAACCGCGCTGCTGGACGACGCGATGCGCCGCTTCGCCGGCCATCCTGCGTTCCGCGCGTCCGACCGCACGCTGACCTACGCGGACGTCGACCGCCTGTCGGCCGCGCTCGCCGCGTACCTGCAGCAGGTCGCGCAGGTGCGCAAGGGCGACCGCGTGGCCGTGATGCTGCCCAACGTGCTGGCGTTTCCGGTGGTGTTCGTCGCGCTCGCGCGCATCGGCGCGGTCCAGGTCAACGTGAACCCGCTCTATACGCCGCACGAACTCGAACACCAGCTCAACGACGCGGGCGTCGAAGTGGCGGTCGTGTGCGGCGGGTCGATGGCCACGTTCGCCGACGTGGTCGGCAAGACGCGCGTGCGCACGGTGCTGACCGTGGGCCGCGACGATCTCGGCGTCGTCGATGCGCCGGCCGGCGCATGCGCGGCGCTGCCGCCCGGCTCGCTCGCGCTCGCCGACGCGTTCGCGGCCGGCGCGGCGCTGCAACGCGCGCCGGTTGCGCTCGACGGCAGCGATCTCTTGCTGCTGCAATACACGGGCGGCACGACCGGGCTGTCGAAGGGCGCCGCGCTGTCGCACCGCAACCTGATCGCGAACGTCGAGCAATTCGCGGCGATCGTGCCGGCCGCGCGGCGGCCGGGCGAGGAGGTCGTCGTCACGGCGATTCCGCTGTACCACATCTTCGCGCTGACGGTGAACTTCCTGTCCTACTTCGCGATCGGCGCGCAGAACTGGCTCGTCGCCAATCCGCGCGACATGGACGGCCTGATCGACGTGCTGAAGGCCGCGCGGCCGTCGGTGTTCGTCGGCGTCAACACGCTGTATGCGGGGCTCGCGGGCCATCCGCGGCTGAAGGAAGTCGACTGGTCGCGGCTGAAGCTGTCGGCCGGCGGCGGCGCGGCCGTGATCGACGTGATCTCCGCGCGCTGGCAGGCGGTGACGGGCAATTTCATCCGCGAAGGCTACGGGCTGTCGGAAACGTCGCCGGTCGTCACGTTCAATCCGCAGTCGGTCGACCGGTTCACGGGCACGACCGGCCTGCCGCTGCCGTCGACCGACGTGAAGCTGCTCGACGACGAAAACCGCGAGGTCGCGATCGGCGGCGCGGGCGAGATCTGCGTGCGCGGGCCGCAGGTGATGGGCGGCTACTGGCAGAAGCCCGAAGCGAACGCGGCCGCGTTCACCGAGGACGGCTATTTCCGCACCGGCGACATCGGCGTGTTCGACGCGGCCGGCTTCCTGAAGATCGTCGACCGCAAGAAGGACATGATCATCGTGTCGGGCTTCAACGTGTATCCGAACGAAGTCGAAGCGGTGGTGACCGCGCTGCCGGGCGTGGCCGAATGCGCGTGCATCGGCGTGCCGGACGAGCGCACCGGCGAGGCGCCGAAGCTGTTCGTGGTGCTCGCGCCCGACGCGACCATCGGCGAGGCCGAGATCGTCGCGCATTGCCGTGCGAACCTCGCCGGCTACAAGGTGCCGAAGCAGATCCGCGTGGTCGAGCGGCTGCCGAAGTCGACGGTCGGCAAGATCCTGCGCCGGGAACTCAGCCACGCGCAGTGATGGTGCGCACGCGCCGCGCGGGCGACGACGCGCGGGCCGGCTCGCCGGCCGGCGCGGTCGTCCCGAAAGCCCCGAAACACCGGAAAGCCCCGCAAGCCCGCCATGGGTCGCTCAAGTACAATGCGAGCGGTTCGACCGACGGGGACGCGATGACCGGTACAGATTCACCTCCCGCCCAGCCTGGGCGTGCGCTGCCGTCGCCCAGCGCGACGGTGCCGATTTCGCTCGTCAACGGCTTTCTCGCGAGCGCGGGCGCGCAGCGCGACGTGGTCGAGCGCTACCTGCGCGGCGCCGGCATTCCGCTCGAACTGCTCGGCGAGCCGCATGCGCGCGTGACCGAAGATCAGTTCTCGACGCTGTACCGCACGCTCGCGATCGACCTCGACGACGAGATGCCCGGCATCTTCTCGCGCCCGCTGCGCCGCGGCACGCTGAAGTACCTGTGCCTGAGCCTGCTCGATGCGCGCAACCTCGGCACGGCGCTGTATCGTTTCGGCCAGTTCTTTCATCTGCTGCTCGACGACTTCTTCGTCGAATCGACGCGCGACGGCCTGGTCGCGCAGGTGCTGCTGCGTCCGAACCCGGCGATCGGCCCGATCGGCGCGCTCGGCCAGGAGCTGATGCTCAAGCTCGTGCACGGCGTGTGTTCCTGGCTGATCGGGCAGAAGATCCCGCTGCTGCGGATCGAATTCGCGTGCCCGCGTCCGCGGCATGCGATCGATCATCTGTACTTCTTCTCCGGCTCCGTGCAGTTCGACTGCGAGCGCACGCTGATGCGCTTCAGCGCCGACCTGCTCGACGTGCCGATCCGGCAGAGCAAGCGCAACCTGCGCAAGTTCCTCGCGCGCGCGCCGGGCGACTGGATCTTCGAATCGTTCAGCGAGCAGCTCGTCTGCCACCGCGTGCGGCAGTACCTGTCGGCGGCGCTGCCCGAGCTGCCGGTGATCGAGCGGGCGGCCGAACATCTGCATTGCTCAGTGCGCACGCTGAGCCGCCATCTGGCCGCCGAAGGCACCACCTTCCAGGCGCTCAAGGACGAGCTGCGACGCGACATCGCGATCCAGCGGCTCACCGATACGCTCGACACGATCGCGGCGATCGGCACCGATCTCGGCTTCGACGATCCGAGCGCGTTCCACCGCGCGTTTCGCCACTGGACCGGCAGTACGCCGGGCACGTACCGGCGGCGCGCGTAGCGCTTTCCCATAACCGGCATCCTTGCCGCGCTCCCATGGACGGCATCCCAGCCGGGCCGCCACCTTGCCGGCCCCGTACCGATGGCGCACATGCGCGTCGGCCCGTCGCGCATCGCTGCGGGACGGGCCGACGGTCATCGCATTCGTGCGCGGCGCAGGCCGGCGTGCCACCGGCCGCGCGCGCCGTCGCGATCAGGCTTTCAACGCGCCGAAGATTTCGTTGAGCATCGACTTCGCGTCGCCGAACAACATGCGGTTGTTGTCCTTGTAGAACAGCGGATTGTCGACGCCGGCATAGCCGGACGCCATGCTGCGCTTCATCACGATCGACGTTTTCGCCTTCCACACCTCGAGCACCGGCATGCCCGCGATCGGGCTCGTCGGGTCGTCCTGCGCGGCCGGGTTCACGATGTCGTTCGCGCCGATCACCATCGACACGTCGGCGTCGGGGAAGTCGTCGTTGATCTCGTCCATCTCGAGCACGATGTCGTATGGCACCTTCGCTTCGGCGAGCAGCACGTTCATGTGGCCGGGCATGCGGCCCGCGACCGGGTGAATCGCGAAGCGCACGTCGACGCCCTTCTCGCGCAGCAGCTTGGTCAGCTCGAACACCGTGTGCTGCGCCTGCGCCACCGCCATCCCATAGCCGGGTACGATGATCACGCGCTTCGCTTCGCGCAGCAGCTCGGCCGTCTCCGTCGCGCTCACCGCGACGGCCTCGCCGGCCGGTTGCGCGGCGCCGCCCGCGGCGGCCGGTGCGCCCGCGCCGCTGCCGAAGCCGCCCGCGATCACGCTGATGAAGTTGCGGTTCATCGCGCGGCACATGATGTACGACAGGATCGCACCGGACGAGCCGACCAGCGCGCCGATCACGATCAGCAGGTCGTTGCCCAACATGAAGCCGGTCGCGGCCGCGGCCCATCCCGAGTAGCTGTTGAGCATCGACACGACGACGGGCATGTCGGCGCCGCCGATCGCCATCACCATGTGCACGCCGAACAGCAGTGCGATCACCGTCATCACGACGAGCGGCAGCATGCCGTCCTGGATGGTTTCCGCATGCAGGAACGCGCGGCCGTAGTAGATCACGATCAGCAGCGCGGCGAGGTTCAGCCAGTGCCTTGCCGGCAGCAGCAGCGGCTTGCCGCCGATCTTGCCCGACAGCTTGCCGAACGCGACGATCGAGCCCGCGAAGGTGATCGCGCCGATCAGGATGCCGACGTAGATCTCCACCTCGTGGATCGCCTTCTCGGCGCCGACGAACTGCAGCGACGTGTCGACGTAGCTCGCGAAGCCGACCAGGCATGCGGCGAGGCCGACCAGGCTGTGCATCAGCGCGACCAGCTCCGGCATCTGCGTCATCTGCACTTTCTTCGCGGCATAGAGGCCGACCGCGCCGCCGACGACCAGCGCGGCGATCACGTACGGAATGCCCGCTGCCGACACGCGCGGCCCGGCGACGGTGGCCAGCACCGCGATCAGCATGCCGATCATCCCGAGCAGGTTGCCGCGGCGCGCGGTTTCAGGGTTGGCGAGCCCGCCGAGGCTCAGGATGAACAGGATCGCGGCGCCGATATAGGAGACGGTGGTCAGATTGGAAGTCATGGTTGTCGTCCCCTTATTTGCGGAACATCGCGAGCATGCGGCGCGTGACCGCGAAGCCGCCGAACATGTTGACGGCGGTGAGCGTCAGCGCGCCGACCGCGAGGCCGAGGATCAGCCCCGACGGACGATCGCCGGCATTGGCGAGCTCGGCCGTCGGCGGCGCCACCTGCACGAGCGCGCCGATCGCGATGATCGACGAGATCGCGTTGGTCACGCTCATCAGCGGCGTGTGCAGCGACGGCGTGACGTTCCAGATCACCATGTAGCCGACGAAGCACGCGAGCACGAACACCGTGAAGTGCGACAGGAAGCTGGCCGGCGCGAACTGGCCGACCAGCAGGAACGCGAGCGCGCCGACCGCGAACACGATCGCGAGCGCCTTGGCCGACATCGGCTCGCCACTGTGGCCGTGGCCCTTGGACTTCGCCGGCGCGGCCGCGACGGGTGCGGCGGCCGCGGGCTTGGGCGCGACGGCCGGCTGCTTGAGCGGCGGCGCCGGCCAGGTGACGGTGCCTTCCTTGATGACGGTCAGGCCGCGGATCGCGTCGTCGTCGAAGTCGACGTCGATCGCGCCGTCCTTGCCCTTGCACAGCTCCTCGAGCACGCGCAGCAGGTTGGTCGCATACAGCGTGGACGACTGCCGCGACAGGCGCGACGCGAGGTCGGTATAGCCGACGATCGTCACGCCGTGGCGCACGACCGCCTCGCCGGGCACCGTCAGCTCGCAGTTGCCGCCCTGTTCGGCGGCCATGTCGACGATCACGCTGCCGGGCTTCATCGACTGCACCATCTCGGCGGTGATCAGCTTCGGCGCCGGCTTGCCGGGGATCAGCGCGGTCGTGATGATGATGTCGGCGTCCTTCGCCTGCTGCGCATACATCGCGCGCTGCGCCTGCTGGAAGCCTTCGCTCATCACCTTCGCGTAGCCGCCGCCGCCCGAGCCTTCCTCTTCGTAGTCGACCTTGACGAATTCGCCGCCCAGCGACTTCACCTGGTCGGCCACTTCGGCGCGCGTGTCGTTCGCACGCACGATCGCGCCGAGGCTCGCGGCCGTGCCGATCGCGGCGAGGCCGGCCACGCCCGCGCCGGCGATGAAAACCTTCGCCGGCGGGATTTTCCCGGCCGCCGTGACCTGCCCGTTCAGGAAGCGGCCGAACGCATGCGCGGCCTCGATCACCGCGCGGTAGCCGCTGATGCCGGCCATCGACGTCAGCGCGTCCATCTTCTGCGCGCGCGACAGCGTGCGCGGCAGCGAATCGATCGCGAGCACGGTCGCGCGCTTCGCCGCGAGCTGCTGCATCAGGTCGGGGTTCTGCGCCGGCCACACGAAACCGATCAGCATGCCGCCTTCGCGCATCAGCGCGACTTCGTCGGCGCTCGGCGGGCGCACCTTGAACACGATGTCGCTGCCGGACCACAGC
Organism: Burkholderia sp. B10; assembly: GCF_004368385.1. Classification (NCBI taxonomy): domain Bacteria; kingdom Pseudomonadati; phylum Pseudomonadota; class Betaproteobacteria; order Burkholderiales; family Burkholderiaceae; genus Burkholderia; species Burkholderia sp. B10. The sequence continues at coordinate 91,768 of NZ_PQMX01000003.1, forward strand.
TCGCCTGCCGTGGCGGCGATGCTCGCGCCGGCCGTGCGATAGGCGTCGTCGTCGAAGTTCGCGCCGGCACCGGCGCCGCTTTGCACGGCGACCGCAAACCCCAGCTTGATCAGTTTCTCGACCACCTCGGGCACGGTCGCAACGCGCCGTTCGCCGGTGGCTGTCTCCAGAGGAATCCCAATCTGTAGTGTCATGGTATGAAAGATGGGTGATGGCCGTCGCGAAGCGCTCGGGCCGGTGCGTCAAGTTACCAGAATCATGCCTGTGTTTCGTGGACCGGTTGCGAGATTGCATCACAGGATGATCGGTCGTTCGCGGTGCGGCGCCGACGCGGTCCGGGCGCCGCGCGCCTGCGTCGGACAAGGGCAGCACGCGGTCGCATCGCGGCTGTCTTTTGCCGCGCCGCTGTGTTTCGTCGACGCGCGCGTCTCGGCGCGGCATCCGGATCGGCGACCGACGCGGCCAGTCTGCCGCGCATCGTGCAGCGCGGCACCGGCATGCGAAATGCGCAGCGCGCGCAGGCCCTAGGGTTTTCCCATAGAAGGCGTCCATCGCGATGACCGGCGCGCCGCCCCGGCCGCCCGATCGGCGTGCCGTGGCCGCGTCGGCCCCGTGGAAATCCGCGTCGGCACACGCTGCGCAAGGGCCGGGTTCGGGTGTCGGCATGCGCGCATCGTGTGGCCGGTTTTGTCACTATCTGGGCCGGATATGACAGTGGGAAACGGCCGCGTCGGCATTACGATGGGCCACGACGTCGCCTGGTGCTGGCCGGTTTTGCCGCAGCCGCGCGGGCCGCGCGCTTCATTCACTGCCTGATTTGGAACAACGACCATGAGCTATAACGCCCCCGTCAAGGACATGCTGTTCGTGCTGAAGGAACTCGCGGGCATCGACACCGTTGCGCAGCTGCCCGGCTTCGAGGACGCCGGCTACGACACCGCGCAGGCCGTGCTGGACGAGTCCGCGAAATTCTGCGGCGAGGTGCTGGCGCCGCTGAACGTCGACGGCGACCGCAACCCGAGCAGCTGGAAGGACGGCGCCGTGACGGCGACGCCCGGTTTCGGCGCCGCGTTCCGCCAGTTCGTCGAAGGCGGCTGGCAGGGCCTGCAACACCCGGTCGAGTACGACGGTCAGGGGCTGCCGAAGCTGATCGCGACGCCGTGCATCGAGATGCTGAACGCGGCGAACCTGTCGTTCGCGTTGTGCCCGCTGCTCACCGACGGCGCGATCGAAGCGCTGCTGACGGCCGGCACCGACGAGCAGAAGCAGCGCTACGTGCCGAAGCTGATTTCGGGCGAGTGGACGGGCACGATGAACCTGACCGAGCCGCAGGCCGGTTCGGACCTCGCGCTGGTGCGCTCGCGCGCCGAGCCGCAGGGCGACGGCACGTACAAGGTGTTCGGCACCAAGATCTTCATCACGTGGGGCGAGCACGACATGGCGGACAACATCGTCCACCTGGTGCTCGCGCGTACGCCGAACGCGCCGGAGGGCGTGAAGGGCATCTCGCTGTTCATCGTGCCGAAGTTCCTGGTCAACGAAGACGGCTCGCTCGGCGCCCGCAACGACGTGCACTGCGTGTCGATCGAGCACAAGCTCGGCATCAAGGCGAGCCCGACCGCGGTGCTGCAATACGGCGACCACGGCGGCGCGATCGGTTACCTCGTCGGCGAGGAGAACCGCGGCCTCGAATACATGTTCATCATGATGAACGCGGCGCGCTTCGGCGTCGGCATGCAGGGGATCGGCGTGGCCGACCGCGCGTACCAGAAGGCCGCGGCCTTCGCGAAGGAGCGCGTGCAGAGCCGCCCGGTCGACGGATCGGCGAAGCAGTCGGTGACCATCATCCACCACCCGGACGTGCGCCGGATGCTCGGCACGATGCGCGCGCTGACCGAAGGCGCGCGCGCGCTCGCGTACGTCGCGGCTGCGCACAGCGACATTGCGCACCGCCATGCGGACGACGCGACGCGCACGCGCCATCAGGCCATCTACGAATATCTGGTGCCGATCGTGAAGGGCTGGAGCACCGAGATGGTCAACGACGTCGCGAGCCTCGGCGTGCAGGTGCACGGCGGGATGGGCTTCATCGAGGAAACCGGCGCGGCGCAGTATTACCGCGATGGGCGCATCCTCGCGATCTACGAAGGCACGACCGCGATCCAGGCGAACGACCTCGTCGGCCGCAAGACGCTGCGCGACGGCGGTGCGGTCGCGAAGGCGCTGATCGCGGAGATCGACGCAACCGTCGCGGCGCTCGGCAAGGTCGACGGCGCGGCCGCCGCATCGATGAAGGCGCAGCTCGAGAAGGGCGCGCGCGCGCTGTCGGCGGTGGTGGACTACGTGCTCGCCAATGCGAAGCAGGACCCGAACGCGGTGTTCGCGGGCAGCGTGCCTTACCTGAAGCTGGCGGGCGTCGTGCTGTGCGGATGGCAGATGGCGCGTGCGCTGCTCGCGGCCGACGCGAACCGCGCGAGCGACGTGACGTTCTACGACGCGAAGATCGCGATCGCCCAATGCTATGCGGAACACGTGCTCGTGCAGGCCGGTGCGCTCGAAGCGTCGATCGTCGGCGCGAAGGGTAACCAGAGCGTGCTCGCGCTGACGGAAGACCAGTTCTGACCGCCACGGTCGGAGCGCAGGAGGAGACAGTATTTTGACCACCCAGGACTTGCTCGCGCAATACGGCCCGCGCGAATCGATGGAATACGACGTCGTGATCGTCGGCGGCGGCCCCGCCGGGCTGTCGGCGGCGATCCGGCTCAAGCAGCTGGCCGCCGAGAAAGGCGCCGAGATCGGCGTGTGCGTGCTCGAGAAGGGTTCCGAGATCGGCGCGCACATCCTGTCGGGCGCGGTGATGGACCCGCGCGCGATCACCGAGCTGTTCCCCGACTGGAAGGAACGCGGCGCACCGCTCACCGTCGAGGTGACCGAGGACCGCTTCCTGTTCCTGTCCGAGCAGAGCGCGGTCACGACGCCGAACTGGGCGTTGCCCGACAACTTCAAGAATCACGGCAACTACGTGATCTCGCTGGGCAACGTCACGCGCTGGCTCGGCACGCAGGCCGAAGCGCTCGGCGTCGAGATCTTCCCCGGCTTTCCGGCCGCGGAGATCCTCTACAACGACGACGGCTCGGTGAAGGGCGTCGCCACCGGCAACATGGGCGTAGGCAAGGACGGCGAGCCGACCGAGAACTTCCAGCTCGGCATGGAACTGCACGCGAAGTACACGCTGTTCGCCGAAGGCTGCCGCGGTCATCTGGGCCGCCAGCTGATCTCGAAGTTCAAGCTCGACGCGAACGCCGATCCGCAGGCGTACGGCATCGGCATCAAGGAGCTGTGGGAGATCGATCCGGCCAAGCACAAGCCGGGCCTCGTGATCCACACGGCCGGCTGGCCGCTGAAGTCGGACACCTACGGCGGTTCGTTCCTGTACCACATGGACAACAACCAGGTCGTGGTCGGCTTCGTGGTCGGCCTCGGCTATACGAACCCGTACCTGTCGCCGTTCGAGGAATTCCAGCGCTACAAGACGCATCCGTCGATCCGCGCGTTCCTCGAAGGCGGCAAGCGCGTGTCGTACGGTGCACGTGCGATCACCGCGGGCGGGCTGCTGTCGCTGCCGAAGACGGTGTTCCCGGGCGGCGCGCTGATCGGCGACGACGCGGGCTTCCTGAACGCGTCGCGCATCAAGGGCAGCCACGCGGCGATCAAGACCGGCATGCTGGCCGCCGACGCGGCGTTCGATGCGGTGCAGGCCGGCCGCCAGTCGGACGAGCTGCACGCCTACCCGGACGCGTTCCGGCAGTCGTGGCTGTATACCGAGCTGTACCGCGCGCGCAACTTCAAGCAGTGGATGGCGAAGGGCCTGTATCTCGGCACGCTGATGGTCGGGCTCGAGCAGAAGCTGATGGGCGGCAACGTGCCGTGGACGCTGCACCACAAGCATGCGGACCACGAGATGTTGAAGCCGGCGTCGCAATGCACGCCGATCGAATATCCGAAGCCGGACGGCAAGCTGACGTTCGACCGGTTGTCGTCGGTGTTCATCTCGAACACGAACCACGAGGAGAACCAGCCGGCGCATCTGACGCTGAAGGATGCGAGCGTGCCGGTGAACGTGAACCTGCGCACCTATGCAGGGCCGGAGGGACGGTTCTGTCCGGCTGCCGTGTACGAGTTCGTGAAGAACGACGACGGCAGCGACCGGCTCGTGATCAACGCGCAGAACTGCGTGCACTGCAAGACCTGCGACATCAAGGACCCGACGCAGAACATCGTGTGGGTCACGCCGGAAGGCGGTGGCGGGCCGAATTATCCGAACATGTAATGCAATTCATGGTCGCGCCCGCAGGCGCGACCGAACCGGAGTGAGACGATGAGCAATGCAGCGAAGGAAGTCGTGGTGGTGAGCGCGGTCCGTACCGCGATCGGCGATTTCGGCGGGAGCCTGAAGGACTTCTCGCCGACCGATCTCGGCGCGAAGGTCGTCGGCGAAGTGCTGGCGCGCGCCAACGTGCCGGGCGATGCGGTCGGCCACGTGGTGTTCGGCCACGTCGTGAACACCGAGCCGAAGGACATGTATCTGGCGCGGGTGGCGGCGGTCAACGGCGGCGTGGCGCAGCACACGCCCGCGCTGACCGTGAACCGTCTGTGCGGCTCGGGCCTGCAGGCGATCGTGTCGGCGGCGCAGACGATCATGCTCGGCGATGCCGAGGTCGCGATCGCCGGCGGCTCGGAAAACATGAGCCGCGCGCCGTACACCGTGCCGTCCGCGCGGTTCGGGCAGCGCATGGGCGATGCGAAGCTGATCGACATGATGCTCGGCGCGCTGCACGACCCGTTCCAGACGATCCACATGGGCGTGACGGCCGAGAACGTCGCACGCAAGTACGGCATCTCGCGCGACGCGCAGGATGCGCTCGCGCTCGAATCGCATCGCCGCGCGGCGCGCGCGATCGCGGAAGGCCGCTTCAAGGATCAGATCCTGCCGATCTCGATCCGCACGAAGAAGGGCGAAGTCGCGTTCGACACCGACGAGCACGTGCGCCACGACGCCGGCCCTGACGATTTCACGAAGCTCAAGCCGGTGTTCGTGAAGGAAGAGGGCACGGTGACGGCCGGTAACGCGTCGGGCATCAACGATGCGGCCGCCGCGGTGCTGATGATGAGCGCCGACGCCGCACGCGCGCAGGGCGCGAAACCGCTCGCGCGCCTGGTTGCGTATGCGCATGCGGGCGTCGATCCGGCCTACATGGGCATCGGCCCGGTACCGGCCACGCAGAAGGTGCTCCAGCGCGCCGGCCTGACGGTTGCCGATCTCGACGTGATCGAGGCGAACGAGGCGTTCGCCGCGCAGGCGTGCGCGGTGACGCAGGAGCTCGGGCTCGATCCCGCCAAGGTGAACCCGAACGGCTCGGGCATCTCGCTCGGTCACCCGATCGGCGCGACCGGCGCATTGATCACCGTCAAGGCGCTGTATGAACTCAAGCGCATCGGCGGCCGTTACGCGCTCGTGACGATGTGTATCGGCGGCGGTCAGGGCATTGCCGCGATCTTCGAGAATATTTGATAATCGGGGCGCACAGCACCCGAACACACAGGAATCGTCATGACCATCGAAACCGTCGGCGTCGTGGGCGCCGGAACCATGGGCAACGGCATTGCGCAAACCGCGGCCGTTGCAGGACTCAACGTCGTGATGATCGACGTCAGCGACGCGGCGCTCGACAAGGGCCTCGCGACACTGAAGGGCAGCCTCGAGCGGCTCGTGTCGAAGGACAAGCTCGAGGCCGGCGCGCGCGACGCGGCGCTCGCGCGCATCACGACGTCGACCGATTACGCGAAGCTGGCTGCGGTCGACATCGTGATCGAAGCCGCGACCGAGAACGTCGAGCTGAAGGGCCGCATCCTGAAGCAGATCGAGTCGGTCGCACGGCCCGACGCGATCATCGCGACCAACACGTCGTCGATCTCGATCACCTCGCTCGCCGCGCTGCTCGCCGATTCGTCGCGCTTCATCGGCATGCACTTCTTCAACCCGGTGCCGCTGATGCCGCTCGTCGAGATCATCCGCGGGCTGCAGACGAGCGACGCGACCGCGAGCGCGGTGCGCGCGCTGACCGAGCGTTTCGACAAGTCGCCGATCGGCGTGCGCAACTCGCCGGGCTTCGTCGTGAACCGGATCCTGGTGCCGATGATCAACGAAGCGTTCTTCGTGCTGGCCGAAGGCATCGCGACGGCCGAGGAGATCGACGTCGGCATGAAGCTCGGCGCGAGCCATCCGATCGGGCCGCTCGCGCTGGCCGATCTGGTCGGGCTCGACGTCTGCCTCGCGGTGATGGACGTGTTCCTGAAGGACTTCGGCGACACCAAGTATCGCGCGTGCCCGCTGCTGCGCGAGATGGTGTCGGCCGGGCGCCTCGGACGCAAGACCGGCCGCGGCGTGTACGACTACAGCAAGTAAGCGCTGCGCCTCGTTGATCGATGCGGCCGCCTTCGGGCGGCCGTATTCGTTTGCGGCGGTGGTCGCGCGCGATCGTCGCGCGCCCGGCAGGCATGCAGATTGCGCGGCGCGATGGACCCAACCGTTTCGGAGGTCGTCCATGAACCCGCTCTCGACACGGCGCCCGGTGCTCGCGATCTGTGCGTGCGCAACGTTTGCTCTCGGCTCGAACGCTGCGTCGGCTGCATCGACCGCGCCCGACGTGTCCGTCAGCCGTGCGGATTACGGCACCACCGCGGCCGGCCAGCCGGTCAGCCAGTACACGCTCGCCAACGCGCACGGCGTGACGCTGAAGATCATCACGTACGGCGGCATCGTGACGGCGCTCGACGTGCCGGACCGCAACGGCAAGCCCGCCGATATCGTGCTCGGCTTCGATTCGCTGCGCGACTACGAGGCGCACAACGGCAACATCCATTTCGGTGCGTTGATCGGCCGCTATGCGAACCGCATCGCACGCGGGCGCTTCGTGCTCGACGGCAAGACCTGGACGCTGCCGGTCAACGATCCGCCGAATACGCTGCATGGCGGCCCCGATAGTTTCGACGCGAAGGTGTGGACGGTGACGGGCACGCGCAGCGACGCCGACGGTTCCAGCGTGACGCTGCGTTACGTGAGCCCCGATGGCGAAAACGGCTTCCCCGGCACGCTGACCACCGACGTGACCTACACGCTGACGCGCGACGACCTGATCCGCATCGACTATCGCGCGACGACGGACCGGGACACGGTCGTCAACCTGACCAACCACAGCTATTTCAATCTGGCGGGGCACGACGGCGGCAGCGTCGAACGGCAACTGATCGAGATCGCCGCGTCGCGCTTCACGCCGACCGATGCGACGTCGATTCCGACCGGCGCGCTCGCGAGCGTGGCCGGCACGCCGATGGACCTGCGCCAGCTGACGCCGATCGGCGCGCATCTGCGCGACCGCGATCCGCAGCTCGCCATTGCGCACGGCTACGACCAGAACTGGGTGCTCGACCACGGCGGCCAGCCCGCGCCGGCGTTCGCCGCGCGTGCGTACGATCCGGCTCAGCCGCGCGCGGCGCTGCGCCGGCGGCGACGACGGCGATGGCAGTGACGTGATGATGGCGCTCATAGCTTTAGGCAAGAATCTCAGCGGAATCGGCGTTATTCGTCGCAGGCCCTCAGACTAGCATGCATGCCGTGATCGACTTTCTGGAGAACTTCACATGGCATCAGGCACCATCATGCTCATCACCGGCGTGAGCAGCGGCTTCGGCCGGGCGTTGGCGCAGCAGGCGTTGGCGGCGGGGTACACGGTGGTCGGCACCGTGAGAAGCGACGATGCGCGGCGCGCGTTCGAAGCGCTGTCCCCGCAGGCGGCCATCGGCCGCGTGCTCGACGTGACCGACTTCGAGCGCATCGACCGCGTGGTCGCGGAGCTCGAGGCGAGCGTCGGGCCCGTCGACGTGCTGGTCAACAATGCCGGCTACGGACACGAAGGCATCGTGGAGGAGTCGCCGCTCGCGGAGCTGCGCCGGCAATTCGACGTGAACGTGTTCGGTGCCGTCGCGATGACTAAGGCCGTCGTGCCGTTCATGCGCACACGCCGGCGCGGCCGCATCCTGAACATCACGTCGATGGGCGGGCACATCACGATGCCGGGCATCGCCTATTACTGCGGCAGCAAGTTCGCGCTCGAAGGAATCTCCGAAGCGCTCGGCAAGGAACTCGCGCCGTTCGGCATCGCGGTGACGGCCGTCGCACCGGGCTCGTTCCGCACCGACTGGGCCGGCCGTTCGATGACGCGGACGCCGCGCTCGATCGCCGATTACGACGCGCTGTTCGATCCGGTCCGGCAGGCGCGCGAACGCAACAGCGGCCGGCAATTGGGCGATCCCGTGAAGGCCGCGCAGGCGATGCTCGCCGTCATCGAAGCCGATGCTCCGCCGGCCCATCTGCTGCTCGGCAGCGACGCGCTGCGCCTCGTGCGCGCCAAATGGGCGGCGTTGCAGGACGACATCCGCGCATGGGAGCCGCTGACCGTGCCGACCGACGGCTGATGCGCGGGCACGCCGCCGCGCGAGCGTCGCGAATTCACACGGTTAGTTGCGCAAAAGAGTGTGCGCTGGCGCGCTGTCGGGCGCCGCTGCGTGCGCTCATGTATTTGGCTTCATGACGCGGTCGCAGTTTTCCGCTACAACGAAGAGGTGCCGAATCGAGCGGCGCGGCATGTGCCGCCGCGCCGCAACTCGATCCCGCCATCCGCCAGGATGGCCCGCCGGCATGCGACGTCCACCTACCCCAAAGGAGCCTGCAGCCATGCCGTACATCACTACGAAGGACCACGTCGACATCTTCTACAAGGACTGGGGCGCGAGGGACGCCCAGCCGATCATGTTCCACCACGGCTGGCCGCTGTCTTCCGACGACTGGGATGCGCAGATGCTGTTCTTCGTGCAACGCGGCTTTCGCGTGATCGCGCACGACCGCCGCGGCCACGGGCGCTCGGCGCAGGTGTCGGACGGCCACGACATGGATCACTACGCGGCCGATGCGTTTGCGGTGGTCGAAGCGCTCGACCTGCGCAACGCGGTGCACGTCGGCCACTCGACCGGCGGCGGCGAGGTCGCGCGCTATGTGGCGCGGCACGGCGAGCCGGCCGGCCGCGTCGCGAAGGCGGTGCTGGTCAGCGCGGTGCCGCCGCTGATGCTCAAGACCGACGCGAATCCGGAGGGGCTGCCGCTCGAGGTCTTCGACGGCTTCCGCAAGGCGCTCGCCGACAACCGCGCGCAGTTCTTCCTCGATGTGCCGTCCGGCCCGTTCTACGGCTTCAACCGGCCCGGGGCGACGGTGCATCAGGGCGTGATCCAGAACTGGTGGCGTCAGGGGATGATCGGCAGCGCGAAGGCGCACTACGACGGGATCAAGGCGTTCTCCGAAACCGACCAGACGGAAGACCTGCGGTCGATCTCGGTGCCGACGCTGGTGCTGCACGGCGAGGACGACCAGATCGTGCCGATCGCAGACGCGGCGCTGAAGTCGATCAAGCTGCTGAAGAACGGCACGCTGAAAACCTATCCCGGCTATTCGCACGGGATGCTGACGGTCAACGCGGACGTCCTCAACGCCGACCTGCTGGCGTTCGTCCAGGCGTAATCAGCTAGCGGCGGCGCGGCACTGCCCACGCGGGCGGCGCCACCGCCGCATAGCCGCGCGTTAGCCGTTGCGCAGAAACACGACGTAGCCGCGGAACCACGGATTGGCCGCGAGGTACGGCGGCGCGTCCCACTCGCCGCCCTGGATCACGCCGATGCGAAACGGTAGCGCGAGCCGCGCGACGCGCGGCAGGTATGCGGCGTAATCGGGGATCGTGCTGCGCCTCTGATACGTCTGCACGACCACCTCGTCGACGATTCCCCTAAGCTGGTTGACCTGATCGGTATCGATGCGGCTGCTCCAGTCGAGCAGCCCGGTGATGCTGAGCTGGCATTCGGCGGGCAGCTTTTGGCGCAGCGTCCGCAGAAATTCGACGTAGTCCTGCAGATGGCGCGTGCGTGCGTCGAAGTCGATCTGGATGCCGGCGATGGTGCGGCCCGACGCGCGCCAGCGTTCGAGCTGCGCGAGCATGATCTGCGACACGCGCGGCGTCCAGCGCAGCGTGTGTGCGCGGTAGACGAGCCACACGCGCGCGTTCGGCGCGCGCGGCAGCGCGACGCCCTGCGCGATGACGCGCACCTGCGAGTCGTCGCGCGGCGACGCTTCGATCTGCCCGAGCAGCACGTACACGGTGCGCGCGCCGCTCACCACCGGCTGCGGCTTCACGCCGGCCCACAGCCAGAACGCGTCGTAGTCGCGCGCATCGACGGTGCCGCCCAGCGCCGCGCGGGCCGCCAGCAGCAGCGCGACGCACGCGAGCCGCCTCATGCGGCGCTCACCAGTAGTAGCGCAGCTTGCGCGCCCAAGGCGTGCCCGCATAGCTGGTCTTCAGCGTGTCGAACCAGCGCTTGCGCGCGCTCTTCGGTACGTCCTTGCCGCCGCATTCGTTGGAGCCGGCCGGCGCATAGCAGTTGATCGCCCGGTACAGCGCATACGCGCGATCGTTCGGGTTCGCCTGCGCATCGGCGATCACCGTCACGTAGCTCGACATCCGCTCGTACGGCTTGCCCGCGAACTGCGACGGCGCGTCACCGAGCGTCGGCGGCACGCGCGTGGCGGCGGCCGGCGCGCTGCGCAGCCACGCCGGGGTCGCATAGCTTTCGATGCCGGCTGCGGGCGGATGAAGGCGCACGAAGTCCGCAAGGCAGTTGAGCGCTGGTGCGTCGGCGGGGTTTTGCTGCAGCGCCGCGGCGATGTCGCGCGCGGACGGGCACACGTAGCCGTCCGCATTGCGCGCGCCGGACGCGACGAACGGCTTCAGCGGCTCGGCCGGCGCACCGGACACCAGCGCGGTATCGGCGACGAAGTCGGCGTAGCGGCCGCGCGTGAGCTCCTTGTACAGCAGCGTGTACAGCGCAGTGTCGCGCAGCGCCGCGCTGGTCGCTGGGTTCTGCGCCTGCGTGCGCAGCAGCGCCGCCCCGGCCGTACGCTGCAACAGCACGGCGCGGATCGCCGCATTCTGCACCGGCGAATCGGCGGCGAACGCGTCGTCGACGCGCCCGGCCTGTTCGAGATTGATCGCGAGCGCGAGTTCGAGCGCCTCGCGCTGGAAGCGCAGGGTCGCGAGCGGGATCAGGTCGCGCCACAGCTGCCGCGCCTGATCGGCCTTGCCGCTGTCCTCCAGCGCGAAGCCGCGCAGCGCCTGCTGGCTCAGTCCGAAGTAGTCGAGCGGCGCGGCCGGCGCCTGCGGCAGCAGTGCGAGCGCGGCATCGGGCTTGTGCCCGATCTGCAGATACCAGGTCGCGACCAGATAGTCGTACAGCGCCGGCGCGTTCGCGAAGCGCGGCTTCTGCGCCTGCAGATCGTCCAGCGTCAGCGGCTTGTTGCGGCTCGGGTCCGTGCTGTCCGACGTGCGCATGCGCAGCAGGTCGACGGTCGCGAGCACGGTCGGCGACTGGATCCGGCTCGCGTCGAATTCTGGCCCGAACAGCAGCTTGCTGTCGAGTTCGTTTGCGAGCTGTATCAGCGGCACGTTCGACGTCGCGGGCGACCAGCGCGCGAGCGCGTGACCGTACAGGTCGGCCTGTTGCGTGACGTTGCCGCCGAGCCACGCGATGCGCCGCAACAGCCCGGTCGCGGACACCGCGTAGTCGCCCTGCGGATAGATCTTCAGGTAGGTGCGAAACACGGTGTCGGCGGCGTCGAGCGACACCTTCGTCACGCGTGCGCGCGACGGCGCCGGGTTGTCGTTGTCGAATGCGTTGGCCTGCGCGGCGTTCAGCTGCGCGCGCCCGGTCATGTAGAGCGCGGTTTCCTTCAGCCACGGGTTCGCGCCGTGCGACGCGCGCGCGAACGCGCGCGTCGCGGTGAGGAAGTCGGCGCGATAGAACGCGTTGGTGCCGTCGAGGTAGGTCGCGAAGTCGCGGGCGAGCGCCGATTTGACCGGCGGTCGCGTCCAGGAAGCGGTCGCGCCGCCCGCGGCGCAGGTCTTCTGCGCGATGTCGGCGCGGGCGGCGCGCAGGCGCGCGGCTTCGTCGGCGGGAAGGCCGGCCGCTCCGCTCAGGGCGTCGTTGAACGCTTGCGCGCCCGACTCCATGCTGCGGCAGATGCTGCCTTCGCCGTCGGCGTAGCGGTTCGACGATGGATCGGCGTCCTGTCCGTCGCCGGTCTTGTCGGGCGACTTCTGGCCGATATCGATCCAGCCGGAAAAATCCATCGGGAACGGCACGACGATCTGGTTGATCCGCTCCTTCGCCGGGATCGTCTTCGGGTCCGGGAATACCTGCGCGACCTTGCGGCTTTCGACCATCATCAGCAGCGCGTTGATCCGCGTGTCGTTGCCGGGGCTTAGCATCGGCACGTTGCCGCACGAGTAGGCGCCCTGCCGCAGCGTGAGCTGCACGTCGCAGGTGTCGTCGGAGCTGGCATGGGCGGCGGGAACGCAAAGCAGGCTGGCCGTCAGCGCGGCGAGCAGGTTGCGGTGCAGCGTCAGGGTGATTGGCATTTTTCTTGTGCTTGGATGGGGGCGCGACGGCCGGTTCTCTCAGGAGGATTTCGCCTCGGCGCGTATCGTACATCCGTGTGGCGGGGAGTTGGGGACTTCGCGGGGCGCTGGTGTCTGTGGGGAGAGCGATGCCGATGCCGAAAGTGACAGCGATGTCGGGCTCAGCCGGACACCGCGCGTCGCGGCGGCCCGAACCGTCTACCCGCTGCCAGCGGCGCATTGGACGGCGCGGCTGGCAGCGCGAATGGCGCCGACCGTCGAATGGTCGATGAAGCTCTTGAGCGTTGTAGACGAAGCGCAGACGGACGGCGCAATCGCGCGTGGGCTGGGACGACCGCGCCGCGCTGGCGCCGCACAGGCTCGTTGAGCCTGCCGACCGCTTATGCGGCGCGCATCAACGCGCGACGCGATGCGTCGAGTAACGCGTCACGCATCGTTCACGGCGTTGTCGGCCTGGTCGCCGTCGATCGCGGCGAGCAGATCGTCGACGCCGACCATCAGCGCGCGCACCTGCCGTAGCGATTCGTACTGGTGCAGCACCGGCCGCCACGACGGTTGCGTCAGCAACGCTTCCCAGACGGCCTGCAGGATGGCCGTGTCGGCGTCCCCGTGCTGCGCCAGCGCGCTCGCATACGCGAGGCTCGCCGGCGTCGACAGCAGCTGCATCCGGCTGGCCGCGCCGAGCAGCCGCGGCGTCGGGTCGGCCGACGCATCGCAGCAGTACAGCACCTCGCGCTGCAATGCCGCATCGTCGATCGTCAGCGCGTGCAGCGACGCGCCGTGCACGCGTATCGAGCCTTCACGCGTGTCGAACGCGTAGACGGTATGCGGATCGGCTTGCGCGAGCAGGCTCAGCCCGCGCAGCAGGCGCGGCAGATCGGACGTGGCCGCATCCGCGGATGCCTTCGCCTCGACGAGGAACCGCATGTTCCACGCGGTCGACGGATCGCCGCCGCGCGCGCGCTCGAGCAGCACCGCGTCCCATTCGGTCTTCGCGCGGTCGTGCTTGCCCGGAATCGACGCCGGCACGCGCATCGACGTGACGACCCGATACGTGCGCTGCGCGTCGATCGCGTCGAGCTGGTCGGCCAGCGTCCCGAGGGCCAGCGCGGCCAGCGCTTCGACCGCCGCGCCGCGCCGTTGCGACGTCGCGCCTTGCGCGACGGCCAGCGCGCTGCCTTCGGGCGGCCCCTGGCGTTCCCACAGTGCGCGGTACTGCCGAACCGCCGGGTCGACCGACAGCGCGGCGAGGCGCTGCAGACGTGCGAGCGCCGGGTTGTCGTGGAGTTTCGCGAGGTCCCGCTGGAATGCCGGGTCGGCTGCCGTTTCCGGCTGCGCAAGCAGGTGTCGCAGTTCGGCGTAGAGCGTGTCCCACGACGCGCCGGCCGCGGCCGCATGCAGCCGCGCGAGCGGCGCGCGCTGCCACGCATGCACGTGCCGCTCGAGCCGCGCCGGATGCGCGATCGTGTTGACGGCCGAGCGCAGCGTGCGCCGATCCGGTTCGGCGTGGGCGGCGAGCGACGCGTATTCGCGCACGACCGGCGCGCGATGCCGCAACACGGCGGCCTGGAACGCGGGATCGCCGCCGCGCGCGTCCATCGCGGCGCGGATGATCCGCGCGAGCGCGTCGACGAAACGCTGCTGCAACGCGGCGCCGGGCGCTCGGCCGTCGGCGAGCTCGCGGCGCGCTTCGTCGATCACGGTCGCGACGACGACGGCCGGATTCGTCGCGTCGTCGAGCGACGACGCAGGCACGAGCGGCGGCAATCGGTAACGGCGATCGACGGTGCGCAGGACTTCGTCGAGCAAGGCGGGTAACGGTGCGGGCGGCATGGCGAAGGACCGGTGGAGGCGGTGCGTGCGCGATGTGCAACGGTATCACGTGGCGCCGGCACGCTGCGCGAGGGGTGATTGCGGTGTAGCCCGGTGGCGAAGGCGCGCCGGGACGTTGGGCTCGGCATGGCGCGGCGTGGGCAGCGGCTGCCTCAGGCTCAACCGACGCTTCAACCTCGACCGAGGCGCGCGACCTGCCCGAACTTCGCGACGGCTCGCGCGTCATGCCGTCCGAGTCACCGAGGCGGTTGCGACGCTGCCGCGCGCGGAAGTCGCGCCGCTGCGTTGCCCTGAATCCGGGGCAACAGCGGCTGCGGGCGCCTCGGCCTCAGCGTCAACCGACGCCTCAACCGCCGCGCGCGACCTGCTACGACTCGGCCGTCAAGCCGTCAGCGTGACCGTCAGGCTGCCCAGCTCGCCGAAGCGCACGGTCAGCACATCGCCGAGCGGCACGTCGATCGCGCCCGCATACGAGCCGGTCGTCACGATCTGGCCGGCGCGCGCGCCGTCGCCGCGCGACGCGAGGAAGTTCACGAGCCACACGAGCGGCTTGAGCGGATCGCCGTCCGGATGGCGGCCGTCGATCGTGCGGTTCAGCGCGCCTTCGAACGACAGCGCGAGCGTCTCCAGCGGTGCGTTCAGTCCGTCTTGCACGACGGGGCCGACACACAGCCCCTGGTTGAACTGGCCGTCGGCGAGGAGTTCGAACTTCGACGCGCGGGCCGGCTCCGCATAGCGGCAGCCCAGCACTTCGAGCACGATGCGCACTTCGCGAATCGCGCCGCGCACGGCGTCGTCGTCGTACGGCTGTGCGCGCGCGGGCAGGTCGCGATCGAGCATGAACGCGATCTCCGGCTCGATGCGCACGATCGGGCCGCCCACGACGCGGTACGGCCCATCGGCTTCGCGGATCGTCGACGCGAAGATCGGCGCGACGATCACGCGATCCGGCGGCGGCAGCGCACATTTCCATCCGCCGATGGTTTCGCCGAGCAGGTCGGCGACGCGATGCTGGATCGCCAGCGCGGTGTCGACGTCCTGCGGGCGGCAGGCATCGGGCAGCAGCGGGCCGGGCACGCCGGCATGGCGGGCGGCGACGAGATGCTGGGCGGCGCCGTCCACGCGTTCGGTAGTCGTTGTCATGTCGGTTGAGTGAGGTGAAAGTGGGCCGGCAAAACGGGGCCGGACGCAGATCGAAGGTCTGATGATAGCGCCTTCGGCGCGATGCACCGAGCGTGGCGCGCGGCGCTTGGCCGCACAACGGGATTTTCGCGGAGCTTGATCGTCGTCAAGCCCGCAGCCGCACGCGCGCTGATGATGGTGACACGGCCGCGCGACGTTGCGCGGCAACTCACCCCAGCGAGGAACGCATGTACAAGAAGATCATGGTGGCCGTGGACGGCAGCGCTTCGTCGAAACAGGCGCTTGCGGAGGCATTGAAGATGGCGAAGGCGGGCGGCGGGAACGTCAGCATCGTCTACGTGGTCGACAAGTCGGTGCTGTTTACGTATGCGGGGCGCTTCGATCCGAATGCGCTCATCGAGGAAATCCGCACCGAGGGCACCCGCGTGCTGCGCGAAGCCGAACAGACGGTCGCGGCGGCCGGTGCGCAGGGCGAAGGCGAGCTCGTCGAGACGGAAAGCATCGGCGAGGACGTCGCGGAACGCCTGCAGCGTTACGTGAAGGAACACGGCATCGAGCTGGCGGTGGTCGGCACGCATGGCCGCCGCGGCTTCCGGCGCATGCTGCTCGGCAGCGTCGCCGAGCGCTTCCTGCGCGGCTCGAGCTGCCCGGTGCTGCTGATTCGCGGCGACGACGCCGACGTGTCGGCGGCCGCCGCAGCATAACGGCGCGGGGGTCGCGATGATACGTCGCCAGTCCCGCATCGTGGTTGCAGCGATCGCCGTGTTCGTATCGCTGGCCGGCATGATGGCCGTCGTGACCGGGCTGCTGTTCGACGAGACGGTCGCGCTGCGCGGCGGCGCGGCCGCGCTGATCGTCGGCGTGGCGTGCTTCGTCGTGATGCTGAACCCGGGGCCGAAGGGCGAAAGCTGACGCGCCGCGCTTCGCGCGCGTCCTGCCGCAGCATCGTTGGCGGCGGCCTCCGCTGCGCCGCCCCGCGGAGACTTTCCGCCTGCCTCATCCGGCGCGTTCGCGCCGTGCGACCCGACCGGTGTGTCCGCCGCGTCGGGTTTGGCTATTCCATCTGCAGATTCCGCCCGAGCGCGGCGCGCTCGCGGCGACGTGTCGGACATCGCGGCGCTACGGTCGATACGCAGTGCGTCGTCGTCGCTTTTCCTGACCGGCTGATGCGGCGACCCGCGTGGCCTGCGCGGCGCCTTCGTCACCGCGTGGCGCGGCGAGGCCACGCACGGTCGGGTTCAAGCACGCTGTTCATAGGCCGAGGCGCAATTGAACGCGCGGCCTAAATCCATCGCACTCCTTGCACTGCGGCGCGTCGCTCGCTCTCTGACGGTGAGTGCGCCAGTCCACATCACGCAATCCAATCCCGCCAACTTCGTATTTCGCCCCGGCAACCGTTCGGGAGTGCGGGCTGACGCTTGTGGCCGGGGCCGGCCGGCTGGGACGACGACCAGCGGCAGATAGCGCAGGCCGCGACAAGCAGCGGCCGGTTGCAGCGGACAACACAGGCAGCGACGAGCGACGGCGGGTGGCGGTGGACAGCGCTGGCAGCGACGAGCGGCGGCGGACAGCGCCGGCCCCCGGCGAGCAGCGCGGGGGCGACGGATGGCGAGCAGCGTCGGTGGCACCGGGCAGCGCTGGCCGCGACGAGCAACGGCGAGTGGCGGCGGAGAGAGCAGGCCGTAACGAGCAGCGTCGGGCGGCGGCCGACAGCGCGGGCAGCCACGAGCAGCGTCGGCAGGCGGCGGTCAGCGCGGGAGCCACGAGCAGCGTCGGCTGGCGGCGGTCACCGCGACCAGCGGCAAGCAGCCGAGCCGCACCACCCCCATCAGCAGTCAGTACTCCTCCGCCAACCCTCAGCACTCCTCCCCCACCGATCTTCCCCCATTTCCACCGTTGCACGCCGGCGAACGATCCCTCTGATTTGTATCAAGCCGTGATATGTCCTTCTACCAGACAATCTGCCCGACCCGGACAAAACGCGTCGATCAGATGCATCTTTTACGGCCGGCATTCCACCCCTTTCAACAATCTGAGTCTGCCAAAAGACCGGAAAAACGAGATCCCCATGAGCCATTTCCTGGATAGATTGCGTTATTTCTCCACCGCCCGGCCAGGCTTTTCCAACGGGCACGGCGCCGTCACGGACGAGGACCGAAAATGGGAAGACGGCTATCGGCTGCGCTGGCAGCACGACAAGATCGTCCGTTCGACGCATGGCGTGAACTGCACGGGCTCGTGCTCGTGGAAGGTCTACGTGAAAGGCGGGATCGTCACCTGGGAAACCCAGCAGACCGACTACCCGCGCACCCGCCCGGACATGCCGAACCACGAGCCGCGCGGCTGCTCGCGCGGTGCTTCGTATTCCTGGTATCTGTATAGCGCCAACCGCCTCAAGCATCCGATGGTGCGCAGCGCGCTGGTGAAGCTGTGGCGCGAGCGCCGCCGCACGCTGGCGCCCGTCGACGCATGGCGCTCGATCGTCGAGGACGACGCGTCCCGGCGCGCGTACCAGAGCCGGCGCGGCCTCGGCGGCTTCGTGCGCGCGAGCTGGGACGAAGTCAACGAGATCGTTGCGGCCGCAAACGTCTACACGGTCGAGCGGCACGGCCCCGATCGCGTGGTCGGCTTCTCGCCGATCCCGGCGATGTCGATGGTGTCGTATGCGGCGGGCTCGCGCTATCTGTCGCTGATCGGCGGCGTGTGCCTGAGCTTCTACGACTGGTATTGCGACCTGCCGCCGGCCTCGCCGCAGACCTGGGGCGAGCAGACCGACGTGCCGGAATCGGCCGACTGGTACAACTCGACCTTCATCATGATGTGGGGCTCCAACGTCCCGCAGACCCGCACGCCCGACGCGCACTTCCTCGTCGAGGCGCGCTATCGCGGCACCAAGGTCGTGTCGGTGTTTCCCGATTACGCGGAAGGCGCGAAGTTCGGCGACCTGTGGCTGCACCCGAAGCAGGGCACCGACGCGGCGCTCGCGCTCGCGATGGGGCACGTGATCCTCAAGGAATATCACCTGGCGGGCAACAGCGACTACTTCATCGACTACTGCAAGCGCTTCACGGACATGCCGGCGCTCGTTCGGCTCGTGCCGCACGGCGACGGCTACGTGCCCGAGCGCCTCGTGCGCGCGTCCGACTTCGACGATTCGCTCGACGAGGCCGCGCATCCGGACTGGAAAACCGTGATGATCGACGACGCCAACGGCGAATTCGTCGTGCCGGTCGGCTCGGTCGGGTTCCGCTGGGGCCAGCAGGCCGACGCCGACAAGGGCAAATGGAACCTGCGCGGCGAGACGTCGAAGGGCGCGGCGCTGGCGCCGCGGCTGTCGTGCACGGCGGCGCATGACGACGTCGTCGACGTGCTGTTCCCGTACTTCGGCAACCAGCCTCACGCTCATTTCAACTCGACGCACCACGGCTCCGAACTGTCGCGCCGGATCGGCGTGCGGCGCGTCGCGACGCGCAACGGCGAGATGCTGGTCGCGACCGTCTACGACCTGTTCGTCGCGAACTACGGCCTCGACCAGGGATTGGGCGGTCGCGACGTGGCCGCGAGCTACGACGACGACATTCCGTACACGCCCGCGTGGCAGGAAGCGATCACCGGCGTGAAGCGCGCGGACGTGATCTCGGTCGCACGCCAGTTCGCGGAGAACGCGCACAAGACGCAGGGCAAGTCGATGGTGATCATCGGCGCGGGGATCAACCACTGGTTCCATATGGACATGTCGTACCGCGCGATCATCAACATGCTGATCATGTGCGGCTGCATCGGCAAGCCGGGCGGCGGCTGGTCGCATTACGTCGGGCAAGAGAAGCTGCGTCCGCAAACAGGCTGGACCGCGCTCGCGTTCGCGCTCGACTGGACCCGGCCGCCGCGGCACATGAACGCGACGTCGTTCTTCTACGCGCACACCGACCAGTGGCGCTACGACACGATGGACCCGAGCACGCTGCTGTCGCCGCTCGCCGACAAGACGCAGTTCCACGGCTCGCCGATCGACTACAACGTGCGCGCGGAGCGGATGGGCTGGCTGCCGTCCGCGCCGCAGTTGGCGGTGAATCCGCTCAAGGTCGGCGCGAGTCTCGGCGATGCCGCGCCCGCGGGCGCCGAGCTCGCGCGGCAGTTGCGGAACGGCACGCTGCAAATGGCGTGCGAAGACCCGGACGCGCCCGAGAACTTCCCGCGCAACCTGTTCGTCTGGCGCTCGAACCTGCTCGGCTCGTCGGGCAAGGGCCACGAGTATTTCCTGAAGCATCTGCTCGGCACGACCAACGGCGTGCAGGGCGAGGATCTCGGCGCGACGGGCGGCGCGCGGCCGGAGGAAGTGAAGTGGCGCGCCGACGCGCCGCGCGGCAAGCTCGACCTGCTCGTCACGCTCGACTTCCGGATGTCGACCACCTGCATGTATTCCGACGTCGTGCTGCCCACGGCGACCTGGTACGAGAAGGACGACATGAACACGTCCGACATGCACCCGTTCATCCATCCGCTGTCGGCGGCGGTCGATCCAGCGTGGGAATCGAAGAGCGACTGGGAGATCTTCAAGGGCATCGCGAAGCGCTTCTCGGAGCTGTGCGACGGCCACCTCGGCGTCGAGCGCGACGTCGTGCTCGCGCCGATCGCGCACGATACGCCGGGCGAACTCGCGCAACCGTTCGACGTGCAGGACTGGAAGCGCGGCGAATGCGAGCCGGTGCCGGGCCGCACGATGCCGGCCGTGATCGCGGTCGAGCGCGACTACCCGAACACCTACGCGCGCTTCACGTCGCTCGGCCCGCTGCTGGACAAGCTCGGCAACGGCGGCAAGGGCATCGGCTGGGACACCAGGGACGAAGTGAAGCTGCTCGGCGAGCTGAACTACAAGGTCGCCGACGGCGCCGCACGCGGGCGCCCGCGCATCGACACCGCGCTCGACGCGGCCGAGGTGATACTCGCGCTCGCGCCCGAGACCAACGGCGAAGTCGCGGTGAAGGCGTGGCGCGCGCTGTCCGGCATCACCGGCATCGACCACACGCATCTGGCCGCCGCGCGCGAGGACGAGAAGATCCGCTTCCGCGACATCCAGGCGCAGCCGCGCAAGATCATCTCGTCGCCGACGTGGAGCGGGATCGAATCCGAGCACGTGTCGTACAACGCCGGCTATGTGAACGTGCACGAGCTGGTGCCGTGGCGCACGCTGACCGGCCGTCAGCAGCTGTATCAGGACCATGCGTGGATGCGCGCGTTCGGCGAGTCGCTGTGCGTGTACAAGCCGCCGGTCGACACGGGCAGCTATGCGCACATGGTCGGCACGCGCTCGAACGGCAACCCCGAGCGCGTGCTGAACTTCCTGACGCCGCATCAGAAGTGGGGCATCCACAGCACCTACACGGACAACCTGCTGATGCTCACGCTGTCGCGCGGCGGCCCGATCGTGTGGATGTCGGAGGACGACGCGAAGGCGATCGGCGCGGTCGACAACGACTGGATCGAGTGCTTCAACTCGAACGGCGCGTTGTGCGCGCGGGCGGTCGTGAGCCAGCGGATCCCGTCGGGGATGGTGATGATGTACCACGCGCAGGAGAAGATCGTGAACACGCCGGGCTCCGAGATAACGGGCACGCGCGGCGGCATCCACAACTCGGTCACGCGCATCGCGCTGAAGCCGACGCACATGATCGGCGGCTATGCGCAGCTGTCGTACGGCTTCAATTACTACGGCACGGTCGGCTCGAATCGCGACGAGTTCCTGATCGTGCGCAAGATGAACAACATCGACTGGCTCGACGGGGAAGAACCCGTCGGCGCCACGCCGAACGTCCGCGCCGGAGAAACGTCATGAAGATACGTGCACAGATCGCGATGGTGCTGAACCTCGACAAGTGCATCGGGTGTCACACCTGCTCGGTGACCTGCAAGAACGTGTGGACCAGCCGCGAAGGGATGGAATACGCGTGGTTCAACAACGTCGAGACCAAGCCGGGCATCGGCTATCCGAAGGACTGGGAGAACCAGGACCGCTGGCGCGGCGGCTGGCAGCGCCGCGCCGACGGCCGGATCGAGCCGCGTCAGGGCGGCAAGTGGCGGCTGCTCGCGCAGATCTTCGCGAACCCGCATCTGCCCGAGATCGACGACTACTACGAGCCGTTCACGTTCGACTACGGGCATCTGCAGGAGGCCGGCCACGCGCGCGCGATGCCGGTGGCACGACCGCGCTCGCTGATCAGCGGCCAGCGCCTCGAGAAGATCGAGTGGGGGCCGAACTGGGAGGAGATTCTCGGCGGCGAGTTCGAGAAGCGCGCGAAGGACTACAACTTCGAGGCGGTCCAGAAGGAGATCTACGGGCAGTTCGAGAACACCTTCATGATGTACCTGCCGCGCCTGTGCGAACACTGCCTGAACCCGGCGTGCGTCGCGTCGTGCCCGTCGGGCTCGATCTACAAGCGCGAGGAGGACGGCATCGTGCTGATCGATCAGGACAAGTGCCGCGGCTGGCGCATGTGCGTGTCCGGATGCCCGTACAAGAAGATCTACTACAACTGGCAGAGCGGCAAGGCCGAGAAGTGCATCTTCTGCTATCCGCGCATCGAGGCCGGCCAGCCGACCGTGTGCTCGGAAACCTGTGTCGGCCGCATCCGCTATCTCGGCGTGCTGCTGTACGACGCCGACCGGATCAGCGAGGCCGCCAGCGCCGAGAGCGAGCAGGACCTGTACGAGGCGCAACTGTCGCTGTTCCTCGATCCGAACGACCCGACGGTGATCGCGCAGGCCGAGCGCGACGGCGTGCCGGCCGCGTGGCTCGACGCCGCGCGCCGTTCGCCGGCCTACAAGATGGCGATCGACTGGAAGATCGCGTTCCCGCTGCATCCGGAATACCGGACGCTGCCGATGGTCTGGTACGTGCCGCCGCTGTCGCCCATCAATGCTGCCGCGAACAGCGGCGAGCTCGGGATGAACGGCTACCTGCCCGACGTCGAATCGCTGCGCATTCCGCTGCGCTATCTGGCGAACCTGCTGACGGCCGGCGACGAGGCGCCCGTGAAGCTCGCGCTCGAACGGCTGCTGGCGATGCGCGCGTTCATGCGCGCGCGCCACGTCGACGGCGTCGACGCGCGCGGCGTGCTCGACCAGGTCGGGCTGTCGCTCGCGCAGGTCGAGGAGATGTACCGCTATCTCGCGATCGCGAACTACGAGGATCGCTTCGTGATCCCGACCACGCATCGCGAGTACGCAGAGAACGCGTACGACCTGCGCGCCTCGTGCGGCTTCTCGTTCGGCAACGGCTGTTCGGACGGCCGCTCCGAGGGGAGCCTGTTCAGTCCGAAGAAAGGCGCGAAAACCATTCCGATCAACGAGGTATCGCGATGAGCGGCGCACCCGATCCGACCTATGCGGCGTTCGCGGCGCTGCTCGACTATCCCGACGACACGCTCGTCGACGTGCTCGATTCGATCGACGGCCACCTGCGCGAGCGGGCGCAGCTGCCGAAGCGCGCGCGCACCGGCCTCGAGCGGTTTTTCGCGTACGTGCGTGCGCGCGACCTGCTCACGCTGCAGGAGAACTACGTCGCGCTGTTCGACCGCGGCCGCGCGACGTCGCTGCATCTGTTCGAGCACGTGCACGGTGAATCGCGCGACCGCGGGCAGGCGATGGTCGACCTTCTGCAGATGTACGAGCGCCACGGGCTGACGCTGAACCCCGGCGAGCTGCCCGATTATCTGCCCGTGTTCCTCGAATACCTGTCGCGCCTGCCCGCGCCCGACGCACGCACGCTGCTCGCCGAGACCGGCGACATCCTCACCGCGCTTGCCGGCCAGCTCGCGCGGCGCGGCAGCCATTACAGCTTCGTCGTCGGCGCGCTGCTGCCGCTCGCCGGCCTCGCGCCGGTCGAGCCGCCGGCCGCCGCGGACGACGACGTGGCGGCCGTGACGCCCGGTGCGGACGACTACCGCGCGCTCGACGCGTCGTATGCGGACGAAGCCGTGCGCTTCGTCGGCGCGGCGACGCCGGCCGAGCAGACGATCCAGTTCCACGACAAGCGGCCCGCCCGCAGCGCGTGAGCGCGGGCCCACACTTGGGGAAACACATGAACGCTTACTTGCATCAGTTCCTGTTCGGGATCTACCCGTACATCTGTCTCGCCGTGCTGCTGGTGGGCAGCCTGATCCGCTTCGACCGCGAGCAGTACACGTGGAAAAGCGACTCGTCCCAGCTGCTGCGGCACGGCATGCTGCGGCTCGGCAGCAACCTGTTCCATTGGGGCGTGCTCGTCGTCGTGCTCGGGCACTTCGGCGGGTTTCTCGCGCCGCACTGGCTGGTGTCGCCGTTCATGTCGGCGTCCGGGCACCAGCTCGTCGCGATGGTCGCGGGCGGCGCGGCCGGCGTCGCGGGGATCGTCGGGCTGACGATCCTGATCTGGCGGCGCCTCGGCGACGCGCGCATCCGCAGCAACAGCCGCACGTCCGACATCGTGATCGTGCTGATGCTGTGGGTGCAGCTCGCGCTCGGGCTCGGCACCGTCGTGCTGTCGACGCGTCACATGGACGGCGCGATGTTCGAGCAGCTGACCGACTACGTGAAGGGCGTCGTCACGTTCCGCCCGAACGTCGCGAGCCTGCTCGTCGGCGTGCCGCTCACGTACCGGCTCCACATCCTGCTCGGCTTCACGATCTTCCTCGTGTCGCCGTTCACGCGGATGGTTCACATCTGGAGCGGGATCGCTTCGGTTGCGTACCTGATCCGCCCATACCAGCTCGTGCGCAAGCGCTGAGGAGACCCGCATGAACGACGTTCTCTGCGAAGCCGCGACCGCGCCGCTCGCCATCAACGGCGTCGCCTTCGACGCCGCCGCCATCGCGGCCGAAGCCGAACATCACGGCGATGCGCGCGATCCGCTCGATGCGGCGCGCCATGCGCTGGCCGTGCGTGAACTGCTGCGGCAGCGCGCGGTCGCGCTCGCGCTGATCGATGCGAGCGCACCGCTCGACGACGCGGCCGTCGACGCGCTGCTCGAGCGCGAGCTCACGCACGTGCCGCAGCCGGATCGCGCCGACTGCGAGCGCTATTACAGCCGGCATGCGGCGCGCTTCCGCCGCGGCGACATCGTGTACGCGAGCCACGTGCTGTTCGCGGTGACGGAGCGCGTGCCGCTCGCACCGCTGCGCGAGCGCGCGCAGGCCGCGCTCGCCGACGTGCTGGCCGCGCCCGATACGTTCGAAGCGGTCGCGCGCGCGTCGTCGAACTGCCCGTCGGCGCAGGTCGGCGGCAACCTCGGGCAACTGCTGCGCGGCGACACCGTGCCGGAGTTCGAGGCCGCGCTGTTCGACGGCGACGCACTCGGCGTGCTGCCGAAGCTCGTCAATACGCGCTTCGGCTTTCACATCGTGCGCATCGAGCGGCGCGTGCCGGGCGCCGCGGTGCCGTTCGACGAAGCCGCCGGCCAGATCGCCGAGTACCTCGCGCAATGCGTGCGTCAGCGCGCGATGCGGCAGTACGTGGCCGTACTCGCGGGCGCCGCGCGCATCGAAGGCGTCGCCTTCGACGGCGCGAGCGGTCCGCTCGTTCAATGAAACGGAGGTCGGCATATGGCCGTTCACCAAGCTAATGCCGGTCTGCCCGCCCAGGCGCAGACCGTTCCGCTGCGCGCGTGGTCGGTGTTGGCCGCCAGTACGCTCGCGTTCATGGTGTGTTTCGTCGTATGGATGATGTTCGGCGTGCTCGGCGTGCAACTGCGCGCGGACCTCGGCCTGAACAGCACCAAGTTCGGGCTGCTCACGTCCACGCCGGTGCTGACCGGCGCGCTGATGCGTCTGCCGCTCGGCACCTGGACCGACCGCTTCGGCGGGCGCATCGTGATGACGGTGCTGCTCGTCGTGTGTGCGGTGCCCGTGTATGTGGTCAGCTATGCGACGCAGCTCTGGCAGTTTCTCGTGATCGGGCTGTTTCTCGGCTGCGTCGGCGCGTCGTTCGCGGTCGGCACGCCGTACGTCGCGCGCTTCTTCCCGCCGCAGCGGCGCGGTCTGGCGATGGGCGTGTTCGGCGCCGGCACCAGCGGCGCGGCGGTCAACCTGTTCGTCACGCCGCTGCTGCTCAATGCGTATGGCTGGCGCGTCGTGCCGCGCATCTATGCGATCGCGCTGCTCGCTACCGCGGTGATCTTCTGGCTCGCGTCGGCGCCCGATCCGGGCGCGGGCAAGCGCGGCGGCTCGTTGCTCGATTCGTTCAAGGTGCTGCGCGATCCGCGCGTGTGGCGGCTGTGCCAGTACTACTCGATCGCGTTCGGCGGCTTCACCGCGCTGTCGCTGTGGATCCCGCAATACCTGAAGAACGAATACGGGATGTCGCTCGTGATGGCGTCCGCGTTCGCGGCCGGCTTCTCGCTGCCGGGCTCCGTGCTGCGCGCGCTGGGCGGCGCGCTGTCCGACCGCTTCGGCGCGCATGCGGTCACCTGGTGGGGGCTGTGGGTCGCGTGGATCAGCCTGTTCCTGCTGTCGTATCCGGCGACCGACTTCGTGATCCACACGATCGACGGCACCGCGGCGCTGAAGCTGTCGATGCCGGTGGCCGGCTTCGTCGCGCTGACCTTCGTGCTCGGTGCGGTGTTCGCGTTCGGCATGGCGTCGACCTTCAAGTACGTCGCCGACGATTTCCCGGACAACATGGGCGTCGTCACCGGCATCGTCGGGCTCGCGGGCGGCCTCGGCGGGTTCCTGCTGCCGATCCTGTTCGGCATGCTGCTCGACTTCGCGCGCGTGCGCACGACCTGCTTCATGTTGCTGTACGGGATCGTGTGGGTGTCGCTGATCCTCATTTATCTGACCGAGGTGCGGCGCACGCCCGTCACGGGCTGAGCGCCTTCGCCCGACGCGCGTGCGCGACGCCCGATACCGCGGCGGCGCGCACGCGCGCACGCCGCTGCCGTTCGGCGTTTGCCGCCGCACGCAGTTCTGTCAAACTGGCGCCGACGACCACGCGCGGCGCCAGCGCTCCTTGCTTCGATTCCGCGGCTGATGAACGCAGGCGATCGCCGCTTCTCCGACGAACCGCCCGCGCCGCTTGCATGCGATGCGCGCATCCCGGACGGGACGGGAGGGAACGACACCGCGCCGCCGACGGTCAGAACCGGTGTCCGATAACGGAGGAAGTGGATGGCATCGCATCAGGGAACCGTCGATTTCATCGTCGAGCAGAGCGCATTGGCCGGCACGGTGTCGGCGCGCAAGATGTTCGGCGAATATGGAATCTACTGTGACGGCAAGATGGTCGCGCTGGTGTGCGACGATCGCCTGTTCGTCAAGCCGACGCCTGACGGACATGCGTTTCTCGGCGCATGCGAGCAGGCGCCGCCGTATCCGTCGGCGAAGCCGCATCTCGTGGTTGCGGGCGAGCGCTGGGACGACCGCGAATGGCTGTCGACGCTGATCCGGATCACCGCCGCGCAATTGCCGATGCCGGTGAAGCGCGGTCGATAGCCGTCGATAGCGGGCGGCATATTCCATCAAACAGGCGCGGCGACATCGCGCCATCCGCTGGAGCAAATCAATGGAGACATCCGAACATCCGCAGGCGCGCCGACGCGTGCGCCGTGCGTGGGCCGCATGCATCGCGATGCTGTGCGTGGGCTGGAGCACGCTGTCGTTCGGCGCGGACGGCGCGGCCGCGCTGCTCGACCGTTATCACAGCTTGGGCGAGCAGTTGAAGCACAACGCATTCCATCGCCCGCTGTACCTCGAATCGTCGGAGGCGTCCTCATCGCTGAAGGGTGACATCTACGCGGTCGTCGACTATCCGTTCGCCGTCGTGAACGGCAAGCTGAGCGATCCGGCGCAGGGCCCGGCGAACTGGTGCGCGGTGCTGATCCTGCACCTGAACACGAAGTACTGTCATGCATCGGCCGGCAGCGGCGGGCCGGTGCTCGACGTGAACCTCGGGCGCAAGATCGAACAGAAGCTGTCGGACACCTATCGCGTGCAGTTCCGCTATCGCGTGGCGGCAGCGACGCCCGACTACTTTCAGGTCGACCTGAGCGCCGACAGCGGCCCGATGGGCACGAAGGATTACCGGATCGCGCTGGAAGCGGTGCCGGTGGGCGCGTCGCGCACGTTCCTGCACCTCACGTATGCGTACGGTTTCGGCACGGTCGGCCGGATGGCGATGAAGACCTATCTCGCGACGATCGGCAGCGACAAGGTCGGGTTCACGCCGGCGAGCGGTGCGTCGGCGGGCGAGCCGCAGTATGTCGGCGGCATGCGCGGGCTGCTGGAGCGCAACACGATGCGCTATTACCTGGCGATCGACGCGTATCTCGCGACGCTCGACAAGCCGCTCGACCAGCGTCTCGCGCGCTGGTTCGACGCGACCGAGCAGTATCCGCAGCAGCTGCACGAAGTCGACCGTGCGGCGTATCTGCAGATGAAGGCGCAGGAGGTGCAGCGGCAGCAGGCGGCGCGGTGACGCGTGCTGTTGCCTGAGGCCGCCGCCGGCTGCTCGGCGGCGGTCGGTTCGACGCGCGGCCGACCGTGCGAATGCTGTGCCACCGCGCCCGTTCGACGCGGAACAGCGTGTAGGGCGGCTTGATCAGGTCGCCGCGCTCGTCGAACGCGATTTTCCTGGTCACACCGGCGACCCACTCCGCGTGCGCGTAGCCCGGTCCGCCGGATCGGCAACGCGCGCATCCAGTCAACATTGCCGCTGAACCGTCATGACGGTCATCCGTCGCTCACTGCGGGTAACGGGCGAACTGCCTCGCGACATCGCACGGTTCATCACCCGATCCGAGCGCAAGTGCGTACGTGCGAGCCGATTCCGAGAGACGGTAGCGCGCCGTGACGCCGACGAAGCTCACATCGAGGATCGACTTTTCGACCAGTTGCGCGATGCAGTCGAGCGCGGTCGGGCGGTCGACGTCGTCGTCGCAAACGACGGAGTACACGGAATCGAGCGTGAACGCATGGTCGAACCGTGCGATGCGAAGAACGACGGCCTGTTCATTGTGCGTGAGCCGCTGGAAACTCCAGTCAAATGCGGCGCGCAAGGTTCGGTGTCGCGGTTGCGCCGTGCGATAACCCCCTGCGAGCAGCAGAAAGCGTTCTTCGAGACGCTGGCGCACCCCTTCGAGGCCCAGCACGGACGCACGCTCGGCGGCGAGTTCGATCGCGAGAGGCAGCCCGTCGAGGCGGCGACAGATTTCGGCGACGAGCCTGAGCTGATGCTCGTCGACTCGCACGCCGCATCGGCTTGCGCGCTCCAGGAACAGCCCGACGGCAGGCGACTGCATCAGCCCGTCGCGGCACGACTCGTCTGCCGGCAGCGCGAGCGGTTCGACGCGGAACACGGTCTCGGGCGCGATGCGAAGGCGCTCGCGGCTCGTGAGCAGCACGCGCAAGCCAGGCCATTGGCCGATCAGCCGTTCCACGACGTCCGCCACCTCGTCGACGATGTGCTCCGCATTGTCCAGTACGAGCAGGGTGCCGGCTGGCGGCGAGGGCGCCGGCTCGATCTGCGCGACGGCCGCGAGCGATCCCGCTTCCTCGAGGTCGATGAAGACGACGTCCGACGCGCCGGTAGCGATCGTGCGGTGCGCATGTTCGATGGCGAGGCAGGTCTTGCCGACGCCGCCCGGCCCCGTCAGCGTGACCACGCGGCTGCGCGCGAACTGGCCCTCGATTTCGTCGAGCGCCGCGGCGCGCCCGAGCAGCGTTCTTCTGCCCGGCAATCGATGCCGCGGCGCGGTCATTGCATCCGCATTGCGGAAGTGCGGCGCATGCCGCTCGGTCGGTACGTCGCGTGCCGGCTCGGCTGGCGGGTCGTCGAATACCTTGAGTCGATAGCCGCGCCCCGGTATGGTGTCGATCAGTTGACGATGGTCGCCGAGCGCTTTACGGACCGCGCTCAGATGCACGTGGATGTTGTTTTCTTCGACGAACACACCGGGCCATACGGTGTCCATCAGTTCGTCCTTGGACACGATGCGTCCGGCCGCCAGCACGATCACCGATAGAATGTCGAACGCGCGCGAGCCGAGCGGCACTTCGCGTCCCGCCTTGTACAGCGCACGCATGCCGAGGTTCAGTTCGAATTCCCCCAGCGCGATGACGGAATGCTCGGGGGTGCTTCGATACTGCGGCCTGGCCGGCTGTTCCATCACCGTGTTCATAAGCATCGTCCGACAAAGTGTGAATGGGTTGCACGTGCCGGCGGGGCTCGGTGCGCGTGAGTTTCGCACCGTCATCTTATGGAGCGGCGGCTTGTCGGAGCGTTGCGATACCGTTAACGTTTGTTAATGTGCGCGGCCGGATGCCGCCGAGCCGCGCTGGCAAACGGCGGCAGGCACGCCACGCGCGTCCTGATTAAAAAAATTTAATACGGGGCGGTCGCTTCATCTGTCCCGACGAGGCGATAATGAAAGGTCAGCGCGACGGTGCACTATTTCGCCCGACCTGCACACGTCGGCGGCCTTTCTGTCAGGTCGCACACGGCGCGTGACCGACGGGCCGCCAATCCAGAAATGAAAATCCTCTTGGTCGAAGACAATCAGCAGGTGGCGGGCTTTCTGAAGAAAGGCCTGCTCGAAACCGGCCACGTCGTCGATTGGGCCGACAACGGCCGCGACGGCATGGCGCTCGCGATCGGGGAATCCTACGACGCGATCGTGCTCGACCGCATGCTGCCCGGCGGTATCGACGGGCTCAAGATCGTCGCGGCGCTGCGCGCGGCGGGCAGCAAGGTGCCCGTGCTGATCCTCAGCGCACTCGACGAAGTCGACGAACGGATTCGCGGGCTGAAGGCGGGCGGCGACGATTACGTCGTCAAGCCATTTTCGTTCGGCGAAGTCGTCGCGCGGCTCGAAGCGCTCGCGCGGCGTTCGCAGGACAACGGCTTCGACACGGCGTTGAAGCTCGCCGATCTCAGCATCGATTTGCTGTCGCGCAAGGTGACGCGCGCCGGTAAGCCGATCGTCCTCAAGCCGCGCGAGTTCAAGCTGCTCGAATATCTGATGCGCCACGCGGAGCAGGTCGTCACCCGCACGATGCTGCTCGAAAACATCTGGGAATACCATTTCGATCCGCAAACGAACGTCATCGACGTGCACGTGAGCAAGCTGCGCCAGAAGATCGACACGGGCTTCGACCGCTCGCTGCTGCGGACCATCCGCAACGCGGGCTACATGCTCACTGCCGCCGACTGACCCAGAGCGTCTCGCGAGATGGGAACCATGATGCTGACGGGCTACGACGTAACGACATTGAGCGACGATGGTCAGTTCGTGCTGTCGCGCCTGACGAGCCCGGGGGCGTCGGATAGCTGGCTGACGGTCACGCTGTCGGCATCGCAGCCGCAGCCGGAAAGCCATGAGCGTCTGGAGCACGCGTATCAGTTGCGCGGCATGCTCGACGGCGCGCATGTCACGCGGCCTCACGCGCTGCTGCGCGACGAGCGCAGCGCGACGCTCGTGCTCGAGGATCCGGGCGGCAGATCGCTTCGCATGGCGCAAGCGGGGCCGTTGCCGATAGGCCGGTTCCTTACCCTTGCCGTCAACCTCGCGTCGGCGCTGCGCTCCCTGCACAGCCGCGGCCTCACGCACAACGACATCCGGCCGGGCAACATTCTGATCGACGACGCGACCCACGCCATCGCGCTCACGGGCCTCGGCCTCGTCTCCCGTGCGCCGCGCGAGCGTCCGCGCGACGGCCCGCCCGCGATCGCCGTCGAAGCGCTCCCGTATCTGTCGCCCGAACGCACCGGGCTGATGAACCGCTGGTCCGACTCGCGTGCCGATCTGTACTCGCTCGGCGTCGTGTTGTACGAAATGATGACGGGGAAGCTGCCGTATCGGGCCGCTTCGGCGGCCGAGTGGCTGCATTGCCATACGGCGCAAGTGCCCATTCCGGTGGCCGAATGCATCGACGGCGTGCCCGCGCAACTGAGCGCGATCGTTGCACGCCTGCTGTCGAAGGACGCGGCGCAGCGCTATCAGACCGCAGCAGGGCTCGAACACGATCTGCGGCGCTGTCTCGACGCATGGCGCACATCGGGCGGCGTCGAGGCGTTCGCGCCGGGCGCCGCCGATGCGCCCGATCAGCTGCAACGGCCGTTTCGTCTCTATGGACGCCAGAAGCAGCAGCACAAGCTCGAAGCCGCGCTGGAGCGCGTCGTGCAAAGCGGCGAGCCTGGCGTGGCGTTGGTGTCGGGTTATTCGGGCATCGGCAAATCGACGCTCGTGAGCGGGTTGCGCATGACGCCTGCCGCGTCGCGCGGATGGTTCGCGTCGGGCAAGTTCGAACGCTACAAGCGCGACATTCCTTACGCCACGCTCGCGCAGGCGTTCCGGACGCTGATCCGCGAGCTGATCGACGACGGCATGCGCACGCACGCGGACCTGCGCCAGCGCCTGCACGATGCGCTCGGCGCGAACGGCCAGCTGATCGTCGAGCTGATTCCCGAGCTGGAGGCGCTCGTCGGGCCACAGCCGCCCGTGCCCGAACTCGCGCCGCAGGAAGCACGCATGCGCTTTCTCGCCGTGTTTACGCGTTTCATCGCGGCGTTCCCGTGCGACGGCCAGCCGCTCGTGCTGTTTCTCGACGACCTGCAATGGAGCGACGCGGGCACGTTCAGCGTGCTCGAACAGCTGTGCGGGCCGGGCGCGCGCAACGTGTTCGTGGTCGGCGCGTATCGCGACAACGAAGTGGGCGTCGCGCATCCGCTCAGACGCACAGTCGATCTCATCCGGCAGACGGGCACGCGCGTCGACGAAATCATGCTGACGCCGCTGCAGCCTGACGACGTGGCACATCTGATCGGCGACGCCCTCACGACCACGCGGCCCGAACTGGAGGGCCTGAGCCGTCTCGTGTTCGAACGCACGGGCGGCAATCCGTTCTACGTCGTGCAGTTTCTGCAATTTCTCGCCGACGAGCGCTTCCTCGCGTTCGATCGCGACTGCCGCATCTGGACGTGGGACAACGAAAGGCTGCGCGAAGCGCGTTTCGCGGACACCATCGTCGATCTGATGGTCGGCAAGATCGAACGGTTGCCGCGCGGCACGCAGGCGTTGCTCGAACAATTCGCGTGTCTGGGCGGCCGCGCGACGTCGCCGCTGCTCGCGCGCATCAGCGGCCTGGACGAGGCGCAGGTGGCCACGACCCTCGCCGACGGCGTCGAGGCCGGCCTGCTGTACCGCAGCCGCGAAGGCTATGCGTTCGTGCACGACCGCGTGCACGAGGCAGCGTATGAACTGATCCCGCCGCAGCTGCGTGCGCAGGCCCATCTGCGGATCGGCCGGATTCTCGCCGCGCAGCCGGCTGCGGACGAAGCGCGCAGCATCTTCGAGATCGTCAACCAGTACAACCGCGTCATTCCTCTACTCGACGATCCCGCCGAACGCGCGCGCGTGGTGGACTTCAATCTCGAGGCGGGGCAGCGCGCACGCGCGTCGGCGGCGTACGGCTCGGCGCTCGCGTACCTGTCGACGGGCAGCGAACTGCTCGGCGAAGCAGGCTGGGACGCGGACTATGCCCGCAAATTCCAGCTGGAATGCCAGCTCGCCGAATGCGAGTTTCTGACGGGGGCCATGGACAGCAGCGAGCGGCGGCTGGCGATGCTCGACACGCGCGCACACACGCTGGCCGACCGCGCGGCCGTTACGTTTCTGCGCGTCACGCTGTACACGGCGCTCGATCGGATGAACCTCGCGGTGCAGACGTGCCTCGACTATCTGCGGCACGTCGGCATCGACTGGAATCCGCATCCGGGCCGCGCCGCGGCGCGCGCAGAATACGACACGCTGTTGCAGGGCATCGGCGGCGCGCCGATCGACACGCTCGTCGATCTGCCCTTGCTCGACGATGCCGGACTCGCCGCGACGATGAACGTGCTGACGGCCGTGTTGCCGCCCGCGTTCTTCAGCGATGAAAACCTCGTGTGCCTCGTGCTGTGCCGGATGGCGAACCTGAGCCTGCTGTACGGCAACAGCGATGCGTCGTCGCTCGGCTATGCGTATCTCGGCATGGTCGCGGGTCCGCTGTTCGACGACTACGACGCGGGCTACCGCTTCGGCCAGCTCGGCCTCGCGCTCGTGGACAAGCGCGGGCTGGACCGTTTCAAGGCGCGTGTCTACATGTGCTTCGCGTATCACGTGACGCCGTGGACGCGGCCGATCCGCACCGGTTTGCCCTTGCTGCGCCGCGCGTTCGAAGTCGCGAGCGAAGGCGGCGACCTGACCTACATCGGCTTCAGCAGCTGCTGCACGGTCACGACGCTGATCGCCGCGGGCGAGCCGCTCGCGGAAGTCGAGCAGGAAGCGCAGCGTCGTCTGCAGATCGTTCAGGCCGCGAAGTTCGGCCTCATCGTCGACATCATCACCGCGCAGCTCGCGCTGATTCATTCGTTGCGCGGCAACCTCGACGCGCATGACGCGCTTCCCGATCGCTTCGACGATGCCGCATTCGAGCAGCGCCTCGACGGCGATCCGAGTCTCGCGATCGCGGCGTGCTGGTACTGGATCCGCAAGCTGCAGGCGCGCTATCTGGCCGGCGATATCGACGGCGCGATGCATGCGGACAGTAAGGCGTCGCCGTTGCTGTGGACATCGTCGGGTCATTTCGAAATCGCCGAGTATCAGTTCTTTGCGGGGCTCGCGCGCGCAAGCTGGCACGACGGCGCGCCGGAAACCGCCCGGGCCGGGAATCTGGACAAGCTCGCCGCGCATCAGCGGCAGCTGGCGCTGTGGGCCGAGCACTGCCCGAGCAACTTCAGCAGCCGCGCGGCATTGATGAGCGGCGAAATCGCGCGCATCGCGGGCCGCGAGTTCGAAGCGATGAACCGCTACGAAGACGCGATCCGGCTCGCGCGCAAGCATGATTTCCCGCACGACGAAGCGCTCGCGCAGGAGATTGCCGCGAAGTTCTATCTGGCGCGCGGCTTTACGACGACGGCCGCCGCGTATGTCCGCAACGCGCGCCGCGCGTGGTTGCGCTGGGGCGCGATCGCGCGCGTGAAGTCGCTCGACCGGCGTTATGCCGAGCTGCTGCGCGAGCTCGTCGAGCAGGCGCCGGCGCCCGGCGTCGTCGCCGAACAACTCGACGTCGATACCGTGGTGAAGGCGTCGCAGGCGATCTCCGGCGAACTGGTTCCCGAGCGTCTGATGCGCACGCTGATGACGATCATGCTCGAACACGCGGGCGCGCGGCGCGCGCTGCTCGTGCTGCCGCGCGCCGACGCGTTGTGGATCGAAGCGACCGCGGTGGCGGGGCGCGAAGGACCGGAAGTGCACTTCGACAGCAGACCGGTGAATGCGCAGGATCTGTCGAGCGCCGTGCTGCTCGAAAGCATTCGCACGCAGCGCGCGTTGCTGATCGACGATGCGATCTGCGACCAGACCTGGTCGTCCGACGAGCATTTCGCCGCGCAGCATTCGCGTTCGGTGCTGTCGCTGCCGCTCGTCAAGCAGTCGAAGCTGATCGGCGTGCTGTATCTGGAGAACGAACTCGCGCCGGGCGTGTTCACGCCCGCGCGTCTCGCCGTGCTCAGGCTGCTTGCGTCACAGGCGGCCGTGTCGCTCGAAAATGCGTCGCTCGAAGAGAAGCATGCGTTGCTCGCCGAGAAAGACGCGCTGCTGCATGAAGTGCATCATCGCGTGAAGAACAATCTGCAATTGATCAGCAGCCTGCTGAATCTTCAGGCGGAGCGCGTGACGGACAAGGCGGTGGCCGAACTGTTCGCCGACAGCCGCAACCGCGTACGCTCGATGGCGATGGTGCACGAGAACCTCTATCGCGCGGGCAACTTCGCGCGCATCGCGATGACGGCGCACGTGAAGACCTTATGCGGTCATCTGGCGCGCGTCTACGACATGGGGCGGCTGGGCGTCGACCTGCAGATCGACGTCGACGACATTCAGCTCGACATGAACCGTGCCGTGTCGTGCGGTCTCGTCATCAACGAACTGGTGTCGAATGCGCTCAAGCATGCGTTCCCGGATCAGCGCGGCGGCGTGCTCAAGGTCGAACTCAAGGCGATCGACGACCGGCGCTGCGCGTTGATCGTCGCCGACGACGGCGTCGGCCTCGCGCCCGGCTTTTCGTTCGAACGCGATGAAACGCTCGGCTTGCGCCTCGTTCACGACCTCGTGCTGCAATTGCGCGGCCGCATCGATATCGCGCAGCAGCACGGCACCACTTTCACCATTCAATTCAATGCAGCAGAACGTTGACGGCCACACGCCATGACCAGCGCGCAAATCTTGATCGTCGAGGATGACCGCATCGTCGCGCGCGACATCGCGCAACAGATGAGCCGCGCGGGCTATGTCGTGGTCGGCAGCACGGGCAGCGGCGAAGACGCGCTCGCGCTGGTCGAAACGCTGGCCGCAGACAGCAAGCCGGATCTGGTGCTGATGGACGTGCGGCTCGAGGGCGAACTGGACGGCATCGACACCGCGCGGCGTATCCGCGAAGCGCGCGACATTCCCGTCGTATTTCTCACCGCCTATGCGGACGAAGAGACGATCCGCCGCGCGACGGCAGCGGAACCGTACGGCTACGTGCTCAAGCCCTTCGACGACATGCAGTTGCGTACCGTCGTCGAAATGGCGCTTTACAAGCACGGCGCCGAGCGGCGTTTGCGCGAGAGCGAGCAGCGCTATGCGATCACGCTGTCGAGTATCGGCGACGGCGTGCTGTCGACCGATGTGGACGGCTTCGTCACCTTCGTCAATCTCGCCGGCGAAGCGCTGACGGGGTGGTCGCGCAGCGAAGCGACGGGACGGCGGCTGAGCGAGGTCTTCAGTCTGCACGACGAGAACACCCACGCGCCGATCGAGGATCCGATGGCCGCCGTGCTGCAAACCGGGAGCGACGGCGGGCTGCCCGCGCGCACCATTCTGCGCGCGCGCGGCGGCAGCGACCTGCCGGTCGAATGCACGGGCACGCCGATGACGGACGAACGCGGCGTACGGCAGGGCATCGTGATCGTGTTTCGCGACGTGACGCAAAAGCGCCGCGCGCAGGAGGCGGAGATTCTTCGCGAGACCAATGCGCGACTCGAAATGGCGATGTACGGCTCGAATGTCGGCGTGTGGGAAATCGACATGCCCGAAGGCGATCACAAGCGCGGCTTCGCTCGCTATTCGAACATCTACGAGTGGCTAGGCTTCGACACGCCGCAGGCGCGCCTCGATTACGAAGCGTATATGAGCGTGCTGCATCCCGATCATCGCGACAGCACGGATCGCGCGGTCGCGTCGTTCCTCGAAAGCGGCGATGGCCTGTTCGAGCTGGAGAACCGGCTGCGGCATCGCGACGGCAGCGACCGCTGGGTGCTGGTGCGCGGCACCGCGCGCCGCGACGCGACGGGCAAGCCGGTGCGCTTCGTCGGCAGTCTGGTCGACATCACGGAACTGAAGATGACCGAGCAGGCGCTGCGCGCGAGCGAGGAGCGCTTTCGCGGCACCTTCGAAAACGCCGCGGTCGGCGTCGCGCATTGCGATCTCGATGGGCGCTTTCTGCGTGTGAATCAACGGTCGGGCGAGATCGTCGGCTGGCCGCGCGACGCGTTGCAGCAGCGACGGCTGCACGAGCTGATTCATGCCGATTTCAGCGTGGCGAGCACCGAGCGGTTCCGCCTGCTGACGGAAGGCAGGCTCAAGCATTATTCGGAGGAAGTGCCGCTCGTCAGGTTCGACGGGGAGCGCGTGTGGGTCACGCTGTCGGTTGCGCTTCAGCACGACGCGTCCGGGCAGACGGCGCACGTCATCGTCATCATTCAGGACATCTCCGAGCGCAAGGCGCTGGAAGAAACGGTGCGCGTCGCGAAGGATGCGGCGGAAGCGGCCAGCCGCGCGAAGGACCAGTTCCTCGCCAACATCAGCCATGAGCTGCGCACGCCGCTCAACGGCATTCTCGGCTATGCGCAGATACTCCAGCGTGACGCGCGGCTCGACACGCGCCAGCTGGCGAGCGTCGGCGTGATCGAGCAGAGCGGGCAGCATCTGCTGACGCTGATCAACGATATTCTCGACTTCGCGCGTCTGGGCGCCGGCAAGCTGGAACTGCAGGTCGGCGAAGTGTCGCTGCGCGGGTTTCTCGAGACGATCGCGGAAATCGTCGCCGTGCGCGCGCAGCAAAAGCGCCTCGTGCTGAACTATGTGGCCGCGCCCGATCTGCCCGCCGTGGTCCGTGTCGATGAGCGCCGGCTTCGCCAGGTGCTGCTCAATCTGCTCGCGAATGCCGTCCAGTTCACCGACCACGGCGAGGTCACGCTGTCGGTCAGCCGGGGCGCGGCCGGGCGCCTGCGCTTCGAGGTGCGCGATACCGGTATCGGCGTGAGCGCCGACCGGCTGGAAGCGATCTTTCAGCCGTTCGAACAGGCGGGCGATCACACGCGGCGCGGCGGCGGCGCGGGCCTGGGTCTCGCGATCAGCCGGCAACTCGTGCGCATGATGGGCGGCGAGATCGAAGTCACGAGTTCGGCCGGCGAGGGCAGCGTGTTCGGTTTTGAACTGGATGCGCCCGCGTCGGCGGCGGGGCCGTGCGAGCGCATACCGCGTCTCCAGGCGGACCGCCTCGACGGCGCGCGCCGCGTCATTCTGGTGGTCGACGATGTCCCCGCGAACCGCGCGCTTCTGGCGGAAGTGCTGGGGCAGGCGGGCTTTCGGGTGATCGAAAGCAGCGATGGGCGCGATGCGCTCGACAAGGCTGCAGCGTGCGCGCCCGACCTGATCGTTCTCGACACGGTGATGCCCTTGATGGGCGGCATAGAGACGCTGCACCATCTGCGCCGCTCGCACACACTGGGCGCGACGCCCGTGATCGTCGTATCCGCCGACGCCTCCGAACAGAACGCACGCGCGAACATCGACGCGGGCGCAAACGTGTTTCTGGAAAAGCCGCTCAATCTCGACCGCCTGTTGGGCTCGATCGCGATGCTGCTCGGCCTGGCGACCCAGCAGGGCGCCGGCCCGGCCTGCGAAGCTGACCGGCCGATGATCATTCCGCCGCGCGAGGACATGGCGGCGCTGCACCGCTATGCGCTGCTCGGCTCGATGCGCGACATCAGCCGGCACGCCGATCGTCTTGCGAGTTCGCATGAAAAGTATGAACCGTTCGCCGCGCGTTTGCGGCACCTTGCCATGACCTACGAATCGCAGGCCCTGCTTTCGTTGATCGAACATCATCTGAACAGCGAAGGGAGTTGACGATGCGAGAGCACAACATGGACGCGCCCGTCGTGCTCGTGGTCGACGACACGGCAGCGAATCTCGGGCTCGTCGTCGATACGCTGGAAGCCGAAGGGATGCGCGTGGCCGTCGCGCGCGACGGCCACGAAGCGCTGCGCCGCGCCGAACTGGTCAAGCCTGACCTGATCCTGCTCGACGTGATGATGCCTGGCCTCGACGGCTTCCAGACCTGTCGCGCGCTCAAGGACAATCCGGTCACACGGGATATCCCCGTGATCTTCATGACGTCGCTGACGCAGACCGAGGACAAGATCACGGGCTTCCGCGTCGGCGCGATGGACTTCGTGACCAAGCCGCTGCAAATGGAAGAAGTGGCCGTGCGCGTGCAGACGCATCTGCAGCTGCATGCATTGCAACGCTTGCAGCAGGAACAGAACGCGAGGCTCGAAGAAGAGGTGAGGACGCGCATCCAGGCGCAGGACGCGTTGATCGAAGTGCTGAACGGTGTTCGCAATGTGTCGAACGCGATTGCGCACGATCTGCGCACGCCGCTCACCGAACTGCGTTCGAGACTCGAGGTGCTGCTGCTCGGGTTGCGCAAGAAGGGCGACGAAGACACGCTGGGCCAGCTCGAAGTCGCGATGACCGACGTGGACCGCGTGATCGGCATTTTCAATGCGCTGCTGCGTCTCGCCGAGATCGATGCGGGCGTGCGGCGCTCGGGTTTCGTCAAAAGCGACGTCGTGACCATTCTGTCGGATGCCGTCGAGTTCTATCAGCCGGTCGCGGAGTTGCGCGGCATTTCGCTGACGCTGTTGCTGTGCTCGGAAACCGAGGTGCTGGCCGAGGTCGACCCGTTGCTGCTCGCGCAAGCGATCGGCAATCTGATCGACAACGCGCTGAAGTATGCGCAGGACAACGGCGAGGTCGAGGTGTCGCTGTGTGAGCGCGACGATCGGATCGAGGTCACGGTGTCGGATGACGGGCCCGGTATTCCGTTTGCCGAACGGTCCAAGGTGACGGAGCGCTTCTATCGCGGCGACCGAAGCCGGGGAACGCCGGGCGTCGGGCTCGGGCTTGCGCTCGTCAAAGCGGTGGCGACGCTGCACCATGGTTTTCTGGAGTTCGCCGACAACGAGCCGGGCCTTGCAGCCACCATGACGATACTCCGGTTCAGCTGAACGGCTGCGGCTCGCGGCATATCAGAATCACACGAAGCGTCGGCAGTCGTTGCGACTGCCTTCTCCATTGCGTCGCCTGAATGCGGCGACGGTCTTGAAGTCCGGCGCATGCCGGCCAGTCAAACCCCATCAGTTCAAGATCGCGCTGGCACGGTCGCGCCAGGCGACGGCTCGGCTGCACGCGATCGAGGCAGCCGCGACGTCGATCTGGAGCAGCACGGTCGGGTGATAGGGCGGCCGGCGCTCGCAGGCGTTGCCCCTTCGAATCCCAGGGAAGCCGGCTCCGGTTCTTCGACGAACGGGCTCGCTCCGGAAGCAATGCTAAGGTCGCCTGCCCAAATTCGCCGGTTGCACCGGACATTGTCGGACGCCTCCGGTGTATTGCACGCCAGACCAGCCGAGCGACTCATGGTTAGGACTCGCACGCTAGTGATTTGCGCGCGCACCCAGGAATGACGTGGCCCGCCGGATGAATCAGGTTCTCCAGAACCCTGACGCAAACGATTGGGACGATAGAGGCGCTCAAGGATGGTTGCGAAGCACCCGTTAAAGCAACAAGCAGCGGGGAACTCGATGACGGCCGAGCATCCCGGCAGAGGCTTCGAAACTGAATCGATGGGGGTATGAAACATGAGTTCCAAACGAATGACTGTCCGTACGAAGCTCACGGCGACCTTCAGCCTGCTGGCGGCGCTGGTGCTGGTGGTATCGGGTCTCGCGCTGAACGCGTTGAACGAGGCGAACAATCGTTTTTCCGGATTCGTCAGTGGAATCAACGGTCGCGCCCAGATGGCTGCGTCCGTCCGTACCGCCGTCGACGATCGCGCGATGGCCGTACGCAACCTCGTCCTGGTCACCGCGCCTGCGGACGTCGAGATCGAAAAAAATGCCGTCAGCGACGCCGAGCGGAGAGTCGAAGCCAACCTGACGAAATTCAAGGCGATGGTGGCCAGCGCGCCCGACATGAGCGAGCGGGAGCGCAGCCTGGCGGCTGAAATTCCACGCATCGAATCGCTTTATCGCCCGGTGGCGCTGGAGATCGACAGGCTTGCCGTGAGCAATCAGCGCGACGCGGCCATCGCCGAAATCGACACCAAATGCCGGCCGCTGCTTTCTACCCTGATCAAGGCCTCCAACGACTATGCGGCCTTTGCCAATGAACGTGCGGCCGAGATGGTCAGGCAGTCCGAGGATCAATTCTCGAACCAGCGCATGCTTTTGATCGGTATCTGTCTGGCGGCGGTCGCGATGGCGATGATGGCCGGCGTCCTGATTACGCGGGGCCTGCTGCGTGCGCTCGGCGCCGAGCCGGCCGCGCTGGGCGAAGTGACGCAGCGAGTGGCCGCCGGCGATCTCAGTGTGGTGGTGGGGGCGAAGGACGCGCCTGCGGGGAGCGTGCTTGCCGCAATGGGGGCGATGCAGGCCAGCCTCGTGAGGCTGATCGGGCAGGTGCGGACCTCGGCAGACAATATCGCCACCGGGTCGAGCCAGATTGCTTCGGGCAACCAGGATCTGTCGTCGCGCACCGAGCAGCAGGCGTCGTCGCTGCAGGAGACTGCGTCGAGCATGGAGGAACTCACGTCCACGGTGAAGCAGAACGCGGAGAATGCGCAGCAGGCGAGCGCGCTGGCTGCCAACGCATCGGAAGTTGCACAGAAAGGCAGCACCGTGGTCGGACAGGTCGTGGAAACGATGACCGACATTAGCCAGAGCTCGACGAAAGTCGCGGATATCACCGGGATCATCGAAGGCATTGCGTTCCAGACCAACATCCTGGCGCTCAACGCCGCGGTGGAAGCGGCGCGCGCCGGTGAGCAGGGCCGTGGCTTCGCGGTGGTCGCGAGCGAAGTCAGAAGTCTCGCCCAGCGCTCGTCGAGCGCGGCAAAGGAGATCAAGGACCTGATCAATGCCTCGGTCCA
Organism: Burkholderia sp. B10; assembly: GCF_004368385.1. NCBI lineage: Bacteria > Pseudomonadati > Pseudomonadota > Betaproteobacteria > Burkholderiales > Burkholderiaceae > Burkholderia > Burkholderia sp. B10. The sequence continues at coordinate 133,583 of NZ_PQMX01000003.1, forward strand.
GAAGATTCAGGACGGTTCGGCGCTCGCCGGTGAAGCCGGCAAAACGATGGCCGAAGTCACGCAGGCGGTGGCTCGTGTGACCGACATCATGGGCGAGATCGCAGCGGCTTCGGGCGAGCAGAGCCGGGGGATCGAACAGGTCAACCAGGCGATCACGCAGATGGACGAGGTCACGCAGCAGAACGCGGCGCTGGTGGAAGAAGCGGCGGCGGCTTCGACTTCGCTGGAAGATCAGGGCCGTCAGCTGAGCGAAGCGGTGGCCTTCTTCCGCGTCGAGGGCACACGCGCGAGCCAGCCGGTTCCGGCTGCGCCGAAGCCGGCACGGCGTCCGGCTCCCCGCGCCGCGGCAGGCAAGGCCACGGCGCCCGTGGCGCGACCGTCCGAGCCGGCAGTCGCTGCCGCTGGCGCGACTGAAGACTGGCACACGTTCTGAGCAGACCGTCACCGATCGACAACTGGAGAAAGATTCATGAACGCAGTACTTGAAGATCCGCACACGAAGGGCACGCGCGGACAGGCCGCCGTGCGAGACACGCAGGAGTTCGTGACGTTCCGGCTGGGTGCCGAGGAATACGGCATCGACATCCAGCGAGTGCAGGAGATCCGCTCCTACGAAACCCCGACGCACATCGCCAACGCACCGGCGTTCGTCAAGGGCGTGATCAACCTGCGCGACGTGATCGTGCCCATCGTCGATCTGCGGCTGAAGTTCGCGCTGGAATCCGCCGAGTACAACGACGCGACGGTCGTCATCGTCCTGAACGTCGCGCGACGGACGGTGGGCATCGTCGTGGACGCGGTGAGCGACGTCCTGGCGCTGGCGCCGGCCGATCGCCGGCCTGCGCCCGAATTCGGGGTGATGGGCGACGCCGGGTTCATTACCGATCTCGGCTCGGTCTCGGACGAGGACGGTGACCGGATGTTGATCCTGCTCGACATTGAACGGCTCATCGAGACTGTCGACGTCGGCCGGCTCGCCTGACGCGGGCTGGGTCCATCGCTTCATTTTTCGACCGGATGGTCTGACGCGCGCCCCGGCGCATCGCGCGCCGCCCGCAACAAAAAAAATGGCGCCGCAGGCATCGAGCCCGCGGCGCCATCGGATCTCGCTGCGGCAGGTGCAACCCGCCGCAGCTCGACCGCATGCTTACATCTGCACGGTATCGGCGACTTCCTTGAAGTCTTCGATCTGGTCGAAGTTCATGTACTTGTAGATCTTGTCGCCGTTCGCGTTGAGCACGCCGATGTCGGCCATGTACTCTTCCTTGGTCGGGATCCGGCCCAGACGCGAGCAGATCGCAGCCAGTTCCGCCGAGCCGAGGTACACGTTCGTGTTCTTGCCCAGACGGTTCGGGAAGTTGCGGGTCGACGTCGACATCACCGTCGCGCCTTCGCGCACCTGTGCCTGGTTGCCCATGCACAGCGAGCAGCCCGGCATTTCGGTGCGGGCGCCGGCCGTGCCGAACACGCCGTAGTGACCTTCTTCCGTCAGCTGCTTCTGGTCCATCTTGGTCGGCGGCGCGACCCACAGCTTGACCGGAATGTCGCGCTTGCCTTCGAGCAGCTTCGACGCGGCACGGAAGTGACCGATGTTGGTCATGCACGAGCCGATGAACACTTCGTCGATCTTCGCGCCGGCGACTTCGGACAGCGTCTTCACGTCGTCCGGGTCGTTCGGGCACGCGACGATCGGCTCATGGACGTCGGCGAGATCGATCTCGATGACGGCGGCGTATTCGGCGTCGGCATCCGGCGACAGCAGCTTCGGATCGGCCAGCCACTGCTCCATCGCTGCGATGCGGCGTTGCAGGCTGCGCGCGTCCTGGTAGCCCTGCGCGATCATCCACTTCAGCAGCGTGATGTTGCTGTGCAGATACTCGATGATCGGTTCCTTGTTCAGACGCACCGTGCAACCGGCAGCCGAACGTTCGGCCGATGCGTCCGACAGCTCGAATGCTTGCTCGACCTTCAGGTCCGGCAGGCCTTCGATTTCGAGGATGCGGCCCGAGAAGATGTTCTTCTTGCCTTGCTTCGCGACCGTCAGCATGCCCTGCTTGATCGCGTACAGCGGAATCGCGTTGACGAGGTCACGCAGCGTGACGCCCGGCTGCATCTTGCCCTTGAAGCGGACCAGCACCGATTCCGGCATGTCGAGCGGCATCGTGCCGGTGGCGGCCGCGAATGCGACGAGGCCCGAGCCTGCCGGGAAGCTGATGCCGATCGGGAAGCGCGTGTGCGAGTCGCCGCCGGTGCCGACGGTGTCGGGCAGCAGCATGCGGTTCAGCCACGAGTGGATCACGCCGTCGCCCGGACGCAGCGCGATACCGCCGCGCGTGCTGATGAAGTTCGGCAGCGTCTGGTGCGTCTTCACGTCGACCGGCTTCGGATAGGCGGCGGTGTGGCAGAACGACTGCATCACGAGGTCGGCCGAGAAGCCGAGGCACGCGAGGTCCTTCAGTTCGTCGCGGGTCATCGGGCCGGTCGTGTCCTGCGAGCCCACCGACGTCATCTTCGGTTCGCAGTACGTGCCCGGACGCACGCCCCGGCCTTCCGGCAGGCCGCATGCGCGACCGACCATCTTCTGCGCGAGCGTGAAGCCCTTGCCGGTGTCGGCCGGCTGATGCGGCAGGCGGAACAGCGTCGACGGCTGCAGGCCCAGCGCTTCACGCGCCTTCGCGGTCAGGCCGCGGCCGATGATCAGCGGAATGCGGCCGCCGGCGCGCACTTCGTCGAACAGCACGTCGGACTTCACCTGGAATTCGGCGATGACCTTGCCGTCCTTCAGCGCCTTGCCTTCGTACGGGCGCAGTTCGACGACGTCGCCCATGTTCATCTGCGACACGTCGAGTTCGATCGGCAGCGCGCCGGCGTCTTCCATCGTGTTGTAGAAGATCGGAGCGATCTTGCCGCCGAGGCACACGCCGCCGAAACGCTTGTTCGGCACGAACGGGATGTCCTGGCCGGTGAACCACAGCACCGAGTTGGTCGCCGACTTGCGCGACGAGCCCGTGCCGACCACGTCGCCGACGTACGCGACCAGGTGACCCTTTTCCTTCAGCGATTCGATGAACTTGACCGGGCCGCGCTTGCCGTCTTCTTCCGGCGTGATGCCCGGGCGTGCGTTCTTCAGCATCGCCAGCGCGTGCATCGGGATGTCCGGGCGGGTGGTGGCGTCCGGCGCCGGCGACAGATCGTCGGTGTTGGTTTCGCCCGTGACCTTGAACACGGTGATGGTCAGGCTTTCCGGCACTTCCGGACGGCTCGTGAACCATTCGGCGTCGGCCCAGCTCTGCAGCACGGCCTTCGCGTGGGCGTTGCCCTTGTCGGCGAGTTCCTTCACGTCATGGAACTGGTCGAACATCAGCAGGGTTTTCTTCAGCGCGTCGGCCGCGACGGACGCGACGGCTTCATCGGACAGCAGCTCGATCAGCGGCTGGATGTTGTAGCCGCCGAGCATGGTGCCGAGCAGCTCGGTCGCGCGTTCGCGCGAGATCAGCGGGCAGGCCGTCTCGCCTTTCGCGACGGCGGCCAGGAAGCCGGCCTTCACGCGCGCGGCTTCGTCGACGCCGGCCGGCACGCGATGGGTGATCAGATCGAGCAGCGTCTGCTCTTCGCCGGCAGGCGGGTTCGTCAGCAATTCCACCAGTTCGGCGGTTTGCTGAGCCGTCAGCGGCAGGGGAGGGATACCGAGCGCGGCGCGGGCGGCCACGTGAGCACGAAAGTTTTCAAGCATGGGGGGACCTGCTGAGATTGCGTTTCAGGGGAAGGGCTTTCCAGGTACGCCGGGGCTGCTATTCCGGATACTGCGTCAATGCTTGGACGCAATTGTAGTCGCAATGTGGTCAAGCGTCAAATGTCTTATGTCTTATATAAGAGTTGGTTGCCGCGGCAGCGGTTGGCGCGTCGCGTCTTCGCCGCGATGCGGCAACGCATCGGTGCGCACGAAGGCGGCGGCCGGCGCGGGCCGGGCGCCCGGCGAGCCGGCCGTGCGTGCGGATGAGCGGACGAATCTGGTGGAAAAGCGTCGCCGCCGCTGCCAAAATGACGCCCCCGTGGCGCCCCGTGGCGAACGGCCGCGCCGGGCCGCCGCGCGTGCCGGCGGCCGGGCGCCCGGCCGGTGTCGGACCGGCGTCCGGACCGGCGTCCGGATCGCCGCGGGCCTACCTGAAAGGTGATCGTTGTGAAGTTGTCGTTTGAGGTCATGGAGGCGCTCGATGCCATCGACCGCACGGGCACGTTCGCGGAAGCGGCCGTGCTGCTCCACCGCGTGCCGTCCGCCTTGACTTATCTGGTGCAGAAGACCGAGAGCGAGCTTGGCGTCACGCTGTTCGATCGCAGCGGGCGGCGCGCGCAGCTGACCGACGCGGGCCGTCTGCTGGTCGACGACGGCCGCCGCCTGCTGCGCGCCGGGCGCGAGCTGGAGGACCGCGTCCGCGGCGTCCATGCGGGATGGGAGGCGGAGCTGCGCCTGTGCGTCGACGAAATCCTGCCGCTTGCGTCGTTGTGGCCCCACGTGCGCGCGTTCTACGCGCTGCAGATGACGACGCGGCTGCGTTTCTCGACCGAAGTGCTCGGCGGCGTGTGGGACGCGCTCGTTTCCGGGCGTGCCGATATCGCAATCGGCGCGGCCGGGGAGCCGCCGCACGCGCCGAACCTCGCCGCAAGACCGATCGGCGTGTTGCGCCACGTGTTCGTCGTCGCGCCGCAGCATCCGCTCGCCGCGCTCGACGCACCGCTCGACAGCGGCGTCATTTCGGGCCATCGCGGCGTGGTGATCAGCGACACGTCGCGCGACCTCGAACCGAAGTCGGTGGCCGTCCACGACGGGCAGCCGGTCATCGTCGTGCCGACGCTGGCCGCCAAGCTCGAGCTGCTGTGCGAAGGCCTCGCGGTCGGCATGCTGCCGGCGCCCGTCGCCGAGGAGCCGATTCGTCAGGGCAAGCTCGTCGAGCGGCGGCTGACGGGCGTGCGCGAGCATACGAACTGCTATCTCGGCTGGCGGGAGGACAAGGCCGGGCGCGCATTGAGCTGGTGGCTCGAGCAACTCGACGAGGCCGACCTGGTCGCGGCGCTGTTCGGCGCGCGCAGCGCGGCCGCGTGACGCGGGGCCGACCCACGACGACCGTGCGCGGCGGCAGCGGCGCCGAAGGCGACCGCTGCCGGAAGTGCGCCCGTCACGCGGCAGCGCTACATTTCGCCGCGCCGCCCTGTAAATGTCGCCACGGGACTCAATTCTTGTTCGAACCTGTCGTTAACCCGGAATGGCCGCTCTCGATGGGGCCGTACGCCGGCGTATGGATGTGCCGAACGATGGAATAGCCAACGCGCCGCGCAAAAGTGTCGCGCTCGTCGCGACGGCGACCGGTCGGCCGGTCGCCTTCAAGGCCGTTGAGCAGGCAACCGTTCGGCGCAAATGCAATCACATCTTGCCTGCCGTTGCAGGCGAGCCCGCAGGGTGCCCGATCGAAGTGCGCCGGCGAGGACTTTTCGTGTTGATTAGAGAATGTACCCGAACAGCTACGATGTTCCGATTGGACGCCTCGTCGCGCGTCAGATCCTGTCCTGCGACCCTGCCACGCCGGTGCGCGAGGTTGCGCGGCGCATGTTCGCCGAGCGCCGCAGCTCGATCGTCGTGATGGAGGGCCAGCAGGTCGTCGGCATCTGGACCGAGCACGACGCGCTGTCGGCCGGCGACGATCCCGACGCGCTCGACCGCCCGGTCGGCGAGGTGATGAGCCGTCCGGTGCTGACGCTCGACGCGTCGACGCCGCTGGGCGAAGCCGCGATGCGATTCAAGGAGTCGGGCGTGCGGCACTTCATCGTGGTCCGCGACGGCGCGGCGATCGGCGTGCTGACGCAGACCGACGTCGTCGTGAACCAGGGCCCCGAATTCTTCCTGCACCTGAAGCCGATCGAATCGATCCGCGTCCATCTGCCCGTGGTGGTGTCCGAGCACGATGCGCTGCCCGACGTCGTCGCGCGGATGCGCGCGCAGCGGCTCGATGCGATTCTGGTCCGCTACGACGACGGCGAGCACGGCATCCTCACCGAACGCGACGTCGTGCGGCTGCTGGCCCAGAGCGGCGTGGGAGGCGCGGTGGGCGCATGCGCGAGCAAGCCGTTGCAGATGCTGCTCGCCACGCAGAGCCTGTATGCGGCGCAGCGCTTCATGACCGAGCACAACATGCGGCACGTGGGCATTCGCGACGAGGAAGGACGACTCACTGGCCTGCTCGGCTTCGCCGACGTGCTGCTGAGCATCGAGCACGAATACGCGAACGAGCTGCGCAGCGCGCTGCGCGAGCGCGACGAGGCGCTGGGCCTCGCGCGCTTCAACCTGCGCATGGCGGACCGCGTGTTCGAATCGGCGCTGGAAGGGATCATGGTGACCGATCGCCACGCGCGGATCGAGCGCGTGAATCAGGCGTTCACGCGGCTGACCGGCTACACCGAGGACGAAGTGGTCGGCCGCAACCCGGCGATGCTGAGCTCGGGCCGTCAGACGCCCGATTTCTACAAGCAGCTGTGGCATTCGCTGACGACCGACGGCCACTGGCAGGGCGAAATCTGGAATCGCCGCAAGAGCGGCGAGCTGTTTCTCGAATACCTGACGATCACCAGCATTCGCGACAACGCCGGCGAGATCTCGCACTACGCGGCGATTTTTTCCGACATCACGCAGCGTCGCCAGGCCGAGGAGCGGCTGGGCTATCTCGCCACCCACGACGTGCTGACCAATCTCGCGAACCGCGCGCTGTTCGAGGAGCGGCTCGCGCGCTCGATCGTCCAGGCGAAGCGGCTCGGCCGCAAGGTCGCGGTGATGTACGTCGATCTCGACCGCTTCAAGCTCGTCAACGATACGCTCGGCCACAACGCCGGCGACGAGGTGCTGAAGGTGGTCGCCGGGCGCATCGCCGGGCAGGTGCTTTCGAACGACACCGTGGCGCGCATGGGCGGCGACGAGTTCGCGATCGTGCTCGAGGAGTTCGACGACGTGCGCGACGTCGGCCGCATCGCGCGCAATCTGCTCGACGAAGTCGGCCAGTCGATCGAAATCGAGGGTCGCGAGATCTTCGTGACGCCGAGCATCGGCATCAGCATCTATCCGGACGACGGCATCGACGCCGAACATCTGCTGCTGCTCGCGGACCAGGCGATGTACGGCGCGAAGAACCGCGGCAGGAACGTGTTCCAGTTCTTCGAGAGCAAGATGACGTCGTCGGCGATCGAGCAGCTCGAAACGCTCGGCGAGCTGCATCGTGCGCTCGAGCAGAACGAATTCAGGCTGTTCTACCAGCCGCAGTACGATCTGGCGAGCGGCCGGATCGTCGGGGTGGAGGCGCTGCTGCGCTGGTTGCATCCGCGCCGCGGCCTCGTCGCGCCGGGCGAGTTCATCGGGCTCGCCGAGCGCTCCGCGTTGATCGTCCCGATCGGGCGCTGGGTGCTGCAGGAGGCGTGCCGCCAGGCGCGCCGCTGGCTCGACGAAGGCTTCGAGTTCGGGCGCGTGTCGGTGAACGTGTCGGCGCGCCAGTGTTTCACCGACCATTTCCTCAGCGACCTGACGACCATCCTCAGCGAAACCGCGTTGCCGACCAAATGCCTGCAGCTGGAGCTGCTCGAGAGCATGGCGATGAACACCCGCGAGGAGATCGGCATCCTGCTGCGCGAACTCGCGATCCGCGGGATCAGCCTCGCGATCGACGATTTCGGCACCGGCTATTCGTCGCTCGTGTATCTGAAGGATCTGCCCGTCGATACGCTGAAGATCGACCGCTCGTTCCTCACGGATTGCGGGACCGGCAGCACGGACGACGCGATCGTGCGCGCGATCGTCGCGATGGGGCGCGCGCTCGGCCTGCACGTCGTGATGGAGGGTGTCGAGACCGAACAGCAGCTGAGCTTCCTGCAGGAGATCGGCTGCCATCAGGTGCAGGGCTTCCTGCTCGCGCGGCCGCAACCGGCCGAGCAACTGGCGCGAAGCGTGTCGCGCCGCGGCGCGGAGCTGCTCGTCGACTAAGGCTTCGCGCGCGGCGGCAGGCGACCTTGTGAGCCGTCCGGGCGCCGTGCGGCGCCCGTGGCTCACGAGCGCCCAAGCGCCGGCTCAATCGAAGTACGTGAGCCCCATCGCGCGCTTCACCTGCGCGAGCGTGGTGCTTGCGACGCCGCGTGCATGCATCGTGCCGCGCTTCAAAATCGCCATCACCTCTGCCTTGTCGGCTTCGAATTCGCGGCGGCGCGCGCGGATCGGTTCGATCAGCGCCTGCAGGCGCTCGTCGAGCACCCGCTTCACGACGCTGTCGCCCAGCCCGCCGCGGCGATAGTGCGCCTTCAGCTCGTCGACCTTCTGCACGTCCGGCTCGAACGCGTCGAGGAACGTGAACACGACGTTGCCCTCGACCTGGCCGGGGTCGCTCACGCGCAGATGGTTCGGATCCGTATACATGTCCTTCACCGCGCGCGTGATCTCGTCGGGCGTCGCGCCGAGCGTGATCGCATTGCCGAGCGACTTGCTCATCTTCGCCTTGCCGTCGATGCCGGGCAGCCGCGTGACGGCCGACAGCACGGCCTCGCATTCGACCAGCACCGGCTGCTCGACCGTTGCGTTGAAGCGGCGCACGAGTTCGTTGGTCTGCTCGATCATCGGCAGCTGATCGTCGCCGACCGGCACGTGGGTCGCCTTGAACGCGGTGATGTCGGCGGCCTGGCTGGCCGGGTAGGTGAGGAAGCCGGCCGGGATGTCGCGCTCGAAGCCGCGCAGCCGGATCTCCTCCTTGATGGTCGGATTGCGCTCGAGGCGCGCGACCGTGACGAGGTTGAGCAGGTATTGGGACAGCTCGGCGAGCTCGGGCACCTGCGACTGCACGACGATCGTCGACAGCGCCGGGTCGATGCCCACGGCCAGATAGTCGAGCGCGACCTCGATCACGTTTTCCGTGACGCGCTGGCGGCGCCCCATGTTGTCGGTGAGTGCCTGCGTGTCGGCGAGCAGCAGGAATTGCGTCGCGTCGTGCTGCATCTGCACGCGTGCGCGCAGCGAGCCGATGTAGTGGCCGAGATGCAGCGGGCCGGTGGTGCGGTCGCCGGTGAGGATGATCGGTCGGGCAGGGTGCGTCATGACGAGTGGGCTCCGGGTTATCGCCGCCTTCAACCATGACGCAGCCGCAGAAACGACGATGCCGCCATGGCTGGCGGCATCACGTTCGGGACATGCAAGAGGAAACGGGCCGCCTGGGTCAGGCGCGCCACCAGCGATGCAGGTTCGGCGAGGCAGGTCGGGTTTCCATCGCGCAAGTATAGCGCAGCGCGCCGGCCGCGGCCGTTCGCGCTCCGTCGCCCCAAGCTTTTTGCTCGTCAACAACCACAAAAATGATCGTTTCGCACGCGTCGGCGTGTCAGCAGAATGTCTCCGTTCCCGGTCGCGCGACGACACGCGCAGCGCAGCGGGCCGCACTTCAAGGAGACAGCCGTGGCAGTGGAAACAACTTCGATCGATACGCTGGTGGTCGGCGCCGGACAGGCCGGCGTCGCGATGAGCGAGCATCTGGGCAAGCTGGGCGTGCCGCATCTCGTGCTCGAGCGCGACCGCATCGCCGAGCGCTGGCGCACCGCGCGCTGGGATTCGCTGGTCGCGAACGGCCCCGCATGGCACGACCGCTTCCCCGGCCTGGAATTCGCGGGCCTCGATCCCGATGCGTTCGCAACCAAAGATCAGGTCGCCGATTACTTCGACGCCTATGCGCGCAAGATCGACGCGCCGATTCGCACCGGCGTCGACGTGAAGAACGTCGTGCGTAACGCCGGCAAGCCGGGCTTCGTCGTCGAGACGTCCGACGGCACGATCGAGGCGACGCGCGTGGTGGTCGCGACGGGGCCGTTCCAGCGCCCGGTCATTCCGCCGATCGCACCCGACGATGCACGCATCCACCAGATCCATTCCGCGCACTATCGCAATCCGGCGCAGTTGCCGGACGGCGCCGTGCTGGTGGTCGGCGCGGGCTCGTCGGGCGTGCAGATCGCCGACGAGCTGCAGCGCGCCGGCCGGCAGGTGTATCTGTCGGTCGGCCCGCACGATCGTCCGCCGCGCGCGTATCGCGGCCGCGACTTCTGCTGGTGGCTCGGCGTGCTCGGTGAATGGGACAAGGAAGCGGCGACGCCCGGCCGCGAACACGTGACGATCGCCGTGAGCGGCGCGCGCGGCGGCCACACGGTCGATTTTCGTGCGCTCGCGAATCGGGGCGTGACGCTGGTCGGGCTGACGAAATCGTTCGACGGCGGCGTCGCGGCGTTCGAGCCCGATCTCGCGATCAATCTCGCGCGCGGCGACGACAATTATCTGTCGCTGCTCGACGCGGCCGATGCGTATGCGGCCCGCAACGGGCTCGAGCTGCCCGCCGAGCCGCAGGCGCGTCGCATCCTGCCCGATCCGGCATGCGTGACGAACCCGCTCCTGTCGCTCGACCTCGCCGGCGCGGGCGTGACGTCGATCGTATGGGCGACCGGCTACGCGACGGACTACGGCTGGCTGAACGTCGATGCGTTCGACGCGAACGGCAAGCCGCAGCATCAGCGCGGCGTGTCGAAGGAGCCGGGCATCTATTTCGTCGGGCTGCCGTGGCTGTCGCGACGCGGCTCCAGCTTCATCTGGGGCGTGTGGCACGACGCGAAGCACATCGCCGACCACATCGCCACGCAGCGCAAGTACGTCGACTATCACGACGCAGCGCAACGGCGCGGCCACGCGAGCGCCCGGCAGGACGACGCGCGCCTCGCACCGGCCGCTGCGCGCCCGGTCGTCGACGCGATCGACTGAACCGCGGCGCGCCGCGAGCGCGCCTCCATCCGCACGTCGCCGCGCCGCCGCAGGCGCGGCGCGCGAACCCACCGACATTCGAAGGACCGCGATGAGCCAGCCCACCCACACCCGTATCCGCATGTTCAACACGAAGGATACCTACCCGAACCAGACGCTCGACAACGACCTGTGCCAGGCCGTCAGGGCCGGCAATACCGTCTACGTGCGCGGCCAGGTCGGCACCGATTTCGACGGCAACCTCGTCGGCCTCGGCGATCCGCGCGCGCAGGCCGAGCAGGCGATGCGCAACGTGAAGCAGCTGCTCGAGGAAGCCGGCAGCGACCTCACGCACATCGTCAAGACGACCACCTATCTTATCGACCCGCGTTATCGCGAGCCGGTGTATCGGGAAGTCGGCAAGTGGCTGAAGGGCGTCTATCCGATCTCGACGGGGCTCGTCGTGTCGGCGCTCGGTCAGCCGCAGTGGCTGATGGAGATCGACGTGATCGCCGTGATTCCCGACAACTGGCAGCCGGCGCAGCCGCAGGCTCGGGAGGCGCAATGACGTTCTCCATCGTCGGCCGCTGCGCCGAAACGGGCCAGCTCGGGATCGCGATTAGCTCGTCGAGCATCGCGGTGGGCGCGCGCTGCCCATGGGTGCGGGCGGGTGTCGGCGCAGTGGCGACGCAGAACGTCACGCTGCCCGCGCTCGGCCCGCAGACCCTTGATCTGATCGAGCATCAGCAACTGGCGCCGGCCGCCGCGCTCGATCGCGCGCTGAACGCGAACGGCTGGAGCCAGTATCGACAGGTGACGGCGATCGACGCGCAGGGCCGCACCGCGTGCTTCACCGGCAGCGAGGCGCTCGGCACGCATCACGCGGTGCAAGGCGAGCAATGCGTGGCGGCCGGCAACCTGCTGACCGCGCCGGCCGTGATCGACGCGATGGCGCGTGCGTTCGAACACGCGCCGGGGCTGTTGGCCGAGCGCCTGCTCGCCGCGCTGCATGCGGCGGTCGCGGCGGGCGGCGAGGCCGGCCCGGTGCATTCGGCGGCGTTGACGGTGGCCGGCGACGTGACCTGGCCGATCGTCGACCTGCGCGTCGACTGGGCCGATGCCGATCCGATCGGGCAGCTCGATGCGCTGTGGCGCGCGTATCGCCCGCAGATGCAGGATTACCAGACGCGCGCGCTGAACCCGACCGCCGCACCGAGCTACGGAGTGCCCGGCGATGAGTGACACGTCGAGCCGTACGCTGCTCGCGCGGCTGGTCGGCTTCGCGACGGTCAGCCGCGATTCGAATCTCGCGATGATCGACTTCATCCGCGACTATCTCGACGGCTACGGCGTGTCGAGCGAGCTGTTCCTCAACGCAGAAGGCACCAAGGCGAGCCTGTACGCGACGATCGGGCCGCGCGATCGCAGCGGCATCGCGCTTTCCGGGCATACGGACGTGGTGCCGGTGGACGGGCAGGCCTGGACGGTCGAGCCGTTCCGGCTGACCGAGCGCGACGGCCGCCTGTACGGGCGCGGCACGGCCGACATGAAAGGCTTCATCGCGTCGATGCTCGCGGCCGTGCCGGCGTTGGTCGCTCGGCCGCTGCATACACCGGTGCATCTGCTGCTGTCGTACGACGAGGAGATCGGTTGCGTCGGCGTTCGGCCGATGCTCGAAGCGCTCGCCGGGCGCGAGCATCGCCCGCGCGTGTGCGTGATCGGCGAGCCGACCGGGCTGCAGCCGGTGCTTGGCCACAAGGGCAAGCTCGCGATGCGGTGTCACGTGAAGGGCGCGGCGTGCCACTCCGCGTATGCGCCGCTCGGCGTCAACGCGATCGACTACGCGGCGAAGCTGATCGCCCGGCTCGGCGAAATCGGTGCGGCGCTCGCGCGGCCCGAGCATCGCGACGAGCGCTTCGATCCGCCGTTCTCGACCGTGCAGACCGGCTTGATCAGCGGCGGCCGCGCGCTGAACATCGTGCCGGCCGAATGCAAATTTGATTTCGAGGTGCGGGCGCTGCCGAGCTTCGACGCGCACGACGTGCCGAGCCAGTTGCAGCAGTACGCGCAAGGCGAGCTGTTGCCCAGGATGCGCGCGGTGCAGCCCAACACCGATATCCGTCTGCAAGCGCTCGGCGCCTATCCGGGGCTTGCCACGGCGCCGGACAGCGACGCGGCGCGGCTGATCGCGATGCTCAGCGGTTCCGACGCATTCGGCACGGTCGCGTTCGGCACCGAGGGCGGATTGTTCGGCGCGGCCGGCATGCCAACCGTCGTGTGCGGGCCGGGCAGCATGGACCAGGGGCACAAGCCCGACGAGTTCGTCACGCTCGAACAGCTGCACGGATGCGACGCGATGTTGGGGCGTCTCGTCTCGCACGTCGCTGCGTCCGCGTGATCGTCGCGGCGGCCGCACGTTTCTACCGGCCCGTCTGCTCGACGATCTGCGCAAGCCGCTCGCGGCAGAAGTCGACGAACGACTGCGCCTGCTTGGTGAGCTGACCGCGCTTGAGCCGCGCGCTCACGAGCCCCGACGGGCTCACCGTTTCGCTGAGATCGACCGTCACCACGCGCCGGCCGTCGTAGGTGTATTCGGAATGCGGGCGCGTGACGAGCAATGAGAAACCGAAGCCCTGTCCGACCATCCCGCGCACCATCTCGATCGACGGCGATGCGAACACGATGTTCGGCGTGAGCCCGAGCTCGCGGAACAGGCTGACGAAATAGGTGCGGCTCGGCAGCACGTCGAGCAGGATCATCGGCTCGACGCTCAGCTCGCGCAGCGACACGTGCGTCTGTTCCGCGAACCGGTGGTTCTCCGGCAGCAGCACGTACGGCTGCTGCGCGGGCATCAGCGGCTCGGTCTCGATCGTCCCGTCGAGGTCGTGGTCGTACAGGAACGCGAGGTCGAACGTGCCGGCGGTGAGCCCCTGTACGAGCTCGTGCTGCTCGCCGTCGCGCAGCCGGATGTTCACGCCCGGATAGCGCTCGCGAAAGCCGGCGATCAGCTGCGGCAGATAGAGCGGCGCGACCGTCTCGAAGCAGCCGATATCGATCTGGCCGGTCACGACGTCGTTGTCGGCCAGCGCGTTCTGTTCGAACTCGTGCGCGATGCGCAGCAGCTCCTGCGCCTTGCGGTAGAAACGCGTGCCGCCCGGCGTCAGCGACACGCCCTGCGCGTGATGGCGGATGAACAGCTTCACGCCGAAACTTTCCTCGAGCCCCTTGATCGCGCTGGAGATCGACGGCTGCGCGATGAACAGCTGGCGCGACGCCTCGGCGACGCTGCCGGACTCCACCGTCGTCACGAAATATTTCAGTTGCCGCAAAGTGTAGTGAGCCACGAGCACCTCTGATACGCGCCGCGGCGGCGCGTGCCGCCGCGCAGCGCATGCTGTCCGCTGGATGCGTAGCACCTTACCCGAACCCGCGCGGCGCCGAAATTTCCGCTGCAGAGCTTTTTCGTATGTCTCGGAAATATTTTTAGTATTTTCGGGTCGCGACGCGCGTGGCGCACCATCGTCTCCAATCCGGATCGCGACAAATGCGCGCACGTGCTGCGCCTCGCCGCGCATCCGGACCTGATTGCCGGCACGCACGCTCGCGCGCCGGCCGACACGGCAGGCGCGCGTTACTGCGCACGACAGGAGACTTGACCATGACGACCGCGGATCGCAACGCGTCATCGATGATAGAGAAGCACACGATCGGCTACGTGCCGCCCGCGGAACGCCACGGCAACGTGCGCGACCTGTTCACGCTCTGGTTCGGCGGCAACATCGCGCCGCTGCCGATCGTGACCGGCGCGCTCGGCGTGCAGCTGTTTCATTTGAACCTGATGTGGGCGATCGTCGCGATCGTCGTCGGGCAGGCGGTGGGCGGCGTGCTGATGGCGCTGCATTCGGCGCAAGGCCCGCAGATGGGCATTCCGCAGATGATCCAGAGCCGCGCGCAGTTCGGCTCGTGGGGCGCGCTGCTGGTCACGGTGATCGCGGCGGTGATGTACGTCGGCTTCTTCGCATCGAACATCGTGCTGGCCGGCAAGTCGGTGCACGGCATCGCATCGTCGGTGCCGGTGCCCGTCGGGATCGTGATCGGCGCGGTGGGCTCGGGGCTGATCGGGATCGTCGGCTACCGGTTCATCCACATCCTCAACCGGATCGGCACGTGGGTGCTCGGCATCGGCATCCTGGTCGGCTTCTGGATGATCCTGTCGCACGTGAGCACCGCCGATTTCTTCACGCGCGGCGGCTTCGACTTCGCGGGCTGGCTCGCGACGGTCTCGCTGTCGGCGCTGTGGCAGATCGCGTTCGCGCCGTACGTGTCGGACTATTCGCGGTATCTGCCGGAAGACGTCGGCGTCGCGTCGACGTTCTGGGCCACCTATCTCGGCTGCACGATCGGCTCGACGCTCGCGTTCATCTTCGGCGCGGTCGCGGCGCTCGCGGTGCCGGCCGGCGTCGACACGATGGACGCCGTCAAGCAGGCGACCGGCCCGCTCGGCCCGCTGATGCTGGTGCTGTTCCTGTTGAGCGTGATCAGCCACAACGCGCTGAACCTGTACGGCGCGGTGCTCGCGGTCATCACGTCGGTGCAGACCTTCGCGTACCGCTGGATTCCGACCGCGAAGGCGCGCGCCGTGCTGTCGGTCGTGATCTTCGTCGGCTGCTGCTACGCGGCGATCGGCGCGTCGACGAACTTCGTCGGCAATCTCGTCGATCTGGTGCTCGCGCTGCTCGTGGTGCTGGTGCCGTGGACGGCGATCAACCTGATCGACTTCTACGTGATTCACAAGGGCAAGTACGACATCGACGCGATCTTCACCGCGGACGGCGGCGTGTACGGCCGCTTCAATCCGCAGGCGCTGCTCGCGTATGCGATCGGGATCGTCGTGCAGATTCCGTTCATGAATACGCCGATGTACGCGGGTCCGATTCCCGCGCATCTGGGCGGCGCGGATCTGTCGTGGCTGGTTGGCCTCTTGCTGACCTCGCCGCTGTACTACTGGCTCGCGACGCGCGACAGCGCGTACCGGCGCCGGCAGACGGGCGCGCAGTTGCCGTCGTCGTCGGCGCGGTGACGCGGTGAGTGCAGAGAGGGTCGGGCGAAGCGGCGGTCGCCGTGGTGGCGGGCGATGAGGCATGGCCGGTGCGAACCGGCCATGCCGTGCGCTTCGTCGCGGGTGGTTGCCGTGCGATCGGATCGCATGGCTGCCCGCCGTCGCCGCCGGGCCACCCCGGCGAGGCGCCCGATGCGTGCGACGCCGAGTAAGGCCGTCGCGCGCAGAGCCGACGTCAGACGGCGGCGCTGCCCTGCGGCGTGACGGCCACCGACGCCTCGCCCGTCAGCATCAGGAACGTGAGCGTCTCGCGCAGATACAGGCGCACGACCTTGTCGGTGTGGCTCGTATAGCCGATCGATACGTCTTCGCCGAGATGCAGTTCATAGTCGCCGCCGCGCGTGGAGAGCACGCAGCCGCCGCTGATCGCGGGCGCCCAGATGATCTCGCCGCTGACGATGCGCTTGATGTGGCCGAGGACCGGATAGCCCTGGTCGCGCGCTTCGCTCAGCGCCGTGTAGGCATCGGAGCCGAGCACGACCGAGTACGGGCCGTCGACGCCGGCGAGCCGCAGCGCCTCGAGCGCGTCGCTGATCGCGTCCGGATATGCGCTGACGTCGGCCGGCAGCGCGAGCTTGCGGTTCGACGTGCCTTCGCGGATGCCGACGATGCCGGCCGCGGCATAGCCGTCGAAGATCGCGCCGTCTTCCGCGAAGGCGAGCCGTTGCGCGGCATCCTTGGCCGGCTGCCAGTCGGCGTCGCGCGCGCCGCGCTCGACGCTGTCGATCGCATCGCGGCTCAGCTCGAACGGCACCGTCAGTTCGACGATCGTGCGGACTTCGCGTAGCCGTGCGCTCACCAGCTCGCGCGGGGCGGCGACGTCGCACAGGTGCCCGGTGCCGACGGCCGACAGCGCGGGGCCGGCCGGCCCCTCGACGTCGACCACGCGGCGCCCGGCCACCGAGCGCTTGAACGTGCGTGCGACTTCTTCCTCGATCTGCTGCCATGCGGACGCCGAAACCGGCGCGAGTTCGCGGTGCAGGTTATTCATGGATAGGAGCTCCTTTCAGCGATCCGATATTCAGCGAGCCGTCACGACGCGGCTCGGGCGATGAGGGGACGGGCGGCGCGACGGCACCGGCATCGGCCGGCGCGGCGCGATCGGCCAGCGTTTCCAGCAGGTCGGCCGACGGCACGAAGAACAGCGAGCCGGTGACCGCGCGGCTGTAGTCGAGCAGCCGGTCGTAGTTGCCGGGCGGGCGGCCGACGAACATGTTTTCCAGCATCTGCTCGATCGGCGCCGGCGAGCGCGCGTAGCCGATGAAATAGGTGCCGAATTCGCCGTAACCCGGCCGCCCGAACGGCATGTTGTCGCGCAGGATCTTCACTTCCTGGCCGTTGTCGTCGAGCGTGGTCAGCGAGCTGTGCGAGCACGACGGCTTCACATTCTCCGGCAACTCGATGTCGGACAGCTTGGTGCGGCCGATGATGCGCTCCTGCGTCTCGACCGGCAGCGCATTCCAGCCGGCCATGTCGTGCAGGTACTTCTGCACGATCACGTAGCTGCCGCCGGCGAAGTCGGCGTCTTCGTCGCCGATCACCGTGAAGTCGACCGCTTCGCGGCCTTCCGGGTTCTCGGTGCCGTCGACGAAGCCGATCATCGCGCGCTGGTCGAAGTTCCGAAAGCCGTGCACCTCGTCGACGACGGTGACGGCGTCGCCCAGCGCGCCGAGCAATTGCGTCGCGAGTTCGAAGCACAGGTCCATCGTGTCGGCGCGGATGTGCAGCAGGATGTCGCCCGGCGTTGCGATCGCGACGCGCTCGCCGCCGCCGAATTCGCGGAACGGATGCAGCGACGCGGGCCGCGGCTCGCCGAACAGCGTGTCCCACGCGGCGGCGCCGAAGCCGCACACGCACGACAGCTTGCCCTCCGGCACGCGCTTGCCGACCGAGCGCACGAGCGCGGCGACGTCGCTGCACCACGCACGGATGGTGTCGGCATGGCCGGCGCCGGGGTTCACGGTTGCCACGACGAAGATCGCGCTGCGCGTGATCGGACTGTGGACGGCCTGCGGGAGCGGGGAGCCGGTCTGCATCGCGGGCTGGCGGTCAATCATGTCGGGACGCGCGGGCCGCGCAGATCGCGGCACACGCAGACGAACGGTTGGACTGAGTCATGCGACGGTTCTCTTTGGGCTGTGTGACATGCGAATGAAGGACGTCGTGCGCGCATGGGCGGCGGGTGCTGTGCATTCGCCCGGCTTCGTTGCGCGCGCTGCGTAACAGCGTCGAGCCTGCAATCTAGCAGTTTCGACGGATCTTTGGAACATGAGGGGGGGAATGCGGAGGCCGCCGGGAGCCGTTGCCGCGATCGGCGGTGCGCTTCGGCCGGGCAGCTTCGGCGGGCGGGGCGTCCGATGGTTTCAGTCCCTTGCTGGTATGCCGAACCCGTGCGGCATTTAACGTCGGGCCGACCAATACGGCATGAAGCACGCCGGTCGGTGGCGTTGCATACCGGCCGAGCCGCGCGTCGTTAGGGCCGTATAGAGAATGACACGAGTGATTTATGTACAACGGCAATTGGACGCATCGCATCCAATGAACTCGCATGGACGAACGACATGAACGGAGAGCGCTGATGCCGATGAAGGCGATGCACGACAACAGCAAGGGAATCGGCGACTTGCGGGCGTTGAGCTACTCGCGCCCGGACACGGGTATCGCGGCGCGGCCTGAGGGCGGGCGTAGCCGGCGTCGCAAGATCGTCGCGTTGATCACGGCGGTGCTGCCGATCGCCGTGGCACAATACGTCATGCTGAATATCATAGACGCGACGCGGCCGGCTCACGTCGCGCCGCGAAAATGAATGCACGCGCAACTATCAAGATACCGGCTCGATAACGGAGAATCCCACGATGAAGCGTCTGCTGATGCTCTGGAAAACTGCGCGACACGATCTGCGCGTGTTGTACGGTGCGCTCGCTCACCCGGATCGTCCGGTGTGGCTGATTCCGGCGCTTGCGGTTGTCGCGCTGTACGCATTCGAGCCGTTCAACTTCGCGATGCCCGTGCTGGGTTTCGTCGACGACGGCGTGCTGGTGCCGTTGGCGCTCCACATGCTCGTCCTCGGGCTGCCTGTGTCGATGCGTCGCACGTTGGCACGGCCCCATCCTGAAGATGCTTGACAGTTGCGCGCGACACCGCGCAGTACACTGATTTTCAAGTCGATCCCGTAAGCAAGGCGACGATCGACCCGGAAGCCCTTGAATGTCACGCGTGGATTTCAAGGGCTTCGCTACGTGTGGCCTGCGTCGCAGCGAAGTGCCGACGTGCTGCCACCGTTCCAACGGAAATCGCAAGAACTAGCAAGGGGCGTGACACGAAGAACGACATCGGGTGTGGGTTCTTTCTGCCTGCATCGACGCGTAAGGAACTGCAGGAGGCGAAGCGTCAGGGCGGCATGCTCCTCGACGATGTCATCAAGCGCTTGCGTGTCGAGTATCCCGAGGCGTTCCATACGGAAAAGACGTTGCCCGAACGTCGCTTCGCGCTCAAGCCCGTCACCGACGAAACGCCTCATAGCGTGGAACGCCGGTATCCGCGTCACGACCACGACACGGCCTGAACCGCCGCGCCCGTCGGATGGCAGGCGGCGCCCGTTATCACCACGGTGCCGCCGATGGACCGCTGAATCGGTGCTTCGCGATCGACGTTTCACCTGCATCACTCCACTGCGTTGCCCCCCCGCGCGCAACAGGCGCGTGCTTTGCTCGAACAGTGCGACGGTCCCCGGACCGTTCCCACTTTCGACAAGGAGGGCCTGACATGAAAGCAGTGGTATTTCACGGCATCGGCGATATCCGCATCGATACGGTGCCCGACCCGCAACTCGCGCAGCCGACCGACGCGGTCGTGCGGCTGACGGCCAGCGCGATCTGCGGCACCGACCTGCACATGGTGCGCGGCACGCTCGGCGGCATGAAGCCGGGCACGATTCTGGGCCATGAGGGCGTCGGCATCGTCGAGGCGGTCGGACGCGACGTGCGCAATCTGAAACGCGGCGACCGCGTGCTGATCCCGTCGACCATCGCGTGCGGCAGCTGCGCGTATTGCCGCGCCGGCTACACCGCGCAATGCGACGTCGCGAATCCGGGCGGCCCGCGCGCGGGCACCGCGTTCTTTGGCGGTCCGGCCGACACCGGCGCATTCGACGGACTGCAGGCGGAATACGCGCGCACGCCGCTTGCGAATGCGAGCCTGATCCGCTTGCCCGATTCGATCGACGACGACCGCGCGATCCTGATGTCCGACATCTTCCCGACCGGCTACTTCGGCGCCCAGCTCGCGGAGATCAAGCCGGGCGATACGGTGGCGGTGTTCGGTGCGGGGCCGGTCGGCCAGTTCGCGATCGCGAGCGCGAAGCTGATGGGCGCGGGCCGCGTGTTCGCGATCGACCGCATCGCGTCGCGGCTCGACATGGCGTGCGCACAGGGCGCGGAGACGATCGACTTCGCCGAGGAGGATCCGGTCGACGCGGTGCTGCGGCTTACCGGCGGGATCGGCGTGGACCGCGCGATCGATGCGGTCGGCGTCGACGCGATGCGCGCCACGCATGGGCCCGCGGCGGCCGATGCGGACGCGGCGCGCGCCTTCGACACGGAAGTCGACGCGGTGGCACCGCGCCGCAAGCCGGACGGCCGCAACTGGGTGCCGGGCGACGGGCCGTCGCAGGTGCTGCAATGGGCCGTGCGCGCGGTCGCGAAAGCCGGCACGGTGTCGGTGATCGGCGTGTATCCGGCGCAGGCCCGCGTGTTTCCGATCGGCGAGGCGATGAACCGCAACCTGACGATCAAGATGGGCAACTGCAATCACCGGACCATCACGCCGCATCTGATCGAGCTGGTGCGCAGCGGCGCGTTCGATCCGGCCGCGGTGCTCACGCGCCGCGAGCCGCTGACCAACGCGATCGACGCGTATCGCGCGTTCGACGTGCGCGAGCCCGGCTGGATGAAAGTGAAGCTGACGCCCTGACCGATGCAACCATCACGAGGAGTACTGCGATGAACGAAACGAACGCTTCCTATGACAACTGCATCGCCGCGTGCGACGCATGCGCGCGCGCATGCGACACGTGTGCGGCCGGATGCCTCGCCGAATCCGACACGAACCCGCTGGCCCGCTGCATCGCGCTCGACATCGAATGCGCGCAGTTGTGCCGCGTTGCGTCGGGCGCGATGGCACGGCGCAGCACGCTCGCGCCGCAAGTGTGCGCGTTGTGCGCGCAGGCGTGCGATGCGTGCGCGGCCGAATGCGGCCGCCATGCGCACGAGCACTGCCGGCGCTGCGCG
Source organism: Burkholderia sp. B10 (assembly GCF_004368385.1). Classification (NCBI taxonomy): domain Bacteria; kingdom Pseudomonadati; phylum Pseudomonadota; class Betaproteobacteria; order Burkholderiales; family Burkholderiaceae; genus Burkholderia; species Burkholderia sp. B10. The sequence goes on from NZ_PQMX01000003.1 coordinate 154,779, forward strand.
CAGGCCTGCGAAGCCTGCGCGGCGATGTGCCGGGCGATGGCGGCGTGAGGGTTCAGCGGTTCGCGTGAGCGTTGCGGGCGACGCGCTCCAGCAGCGCGTCGAGCACCGCCATCTCGACGGGCTTCACGAGGTGATCGTCGAAGCCCTCGCTCGCGGTGCGCGCACGATCGGTCGGCCGCGCATGGCCGGACAGCGCGACGCAGGTCGTGCCGGCCAGCGTATCCATCGCGCGCAGTTCGCGCAGCAGCGTGAAGCCGTCGACGTCGGGCATCGACAGGTCGACGAGCATCAGCTGCGGCGCGAACTCGCGCGCGAGCGCGAGCGCGTCGTCGGCGTTGTACGCGACGCGCGGCGCGTGGCCTTTCACTTCGAGCAGCACGGCGAGCGTATCGGCGGAGTCGCGGTTGTCGTCGACGACGACGATGCGCAGCGGCTCGGCAGCGGGCGGCGCGATGCTGCGCGCGCCTGACGCTTCGAGCGCGGTTGCTTGGTCGGCGGGCTCGGCCGGCAGCCGCACGACGAACGTCGCGCCCTGGCCGGGGCCGGCGCTTTCCGCGGAAATGGCGCCGCCGTGCAGTTCGACGAACGACCGGCAGATCGCGAGGCCGAGGCCGAAGCCGTCCGATGCGAGCGTGCCGGTGGCGTTGCCTTGGTCGAACAGGTCGAAGATCGACTCGAGCGCGCCGCGCGCGATGCCGATGCCGCGGTCGCTGACGCGAATCACGGCTGTGCCGTCCTCCATGCGCGCGCCGATGTCGATCTGGCTGCCGTATGGCGAGAACTTCGACGCGTTGTCGAGCAGGTTGTGCAGCACCTGCACGAGCCGCGCCGCATCGCCGCGCACGACGAGCGGCGCGTCGGGTACGTCGACGCGCAGGTGCTGCTCGCGCGCCGCCAGTTTCGGCTGGACGCTCTCCACGCCACGGCACACGAGATCGCGGATCGTCACCGGCGCCGTGTCGAGCTCGAGCTTGCCGGCGGTGATGCGGCCGACGTCGAGCAGATCGTCGACGAGCCGCGTCAGCTGCCCGACCTGGCGATGCACGGCGTCGCGGCACTGCGCGAGCGCGGGCGCCGGCTCGGGCAGGCTCTGCAGCACGCCGACCGAATGACGCAGCGGCGCGAGATGGTTGCGCAGCTCGTGCGCGAGCATGGCGATGAACACGCTGAGCCGATGCGTCGACGCTTCGAGTTCGGCGAGCCGCTTGCGCTCGGTCATGTCGCGCGTGATCTTGATGAAGCCGACCAGCTGGCCGCCCGGCCCGCGCACCGCGGTGATGGTCACGCTGGCCCAGAACCGCGAGCCGTCCTTGCGCACGCGCCAGCCTTCGTCCTCGAAGCCGCCGTGCGCGACCGCTTCCTGCAGCCCGAACGCGGGCCGGCCGGCCGCGATCGCTTCGGGCGGGTAGAAGCGCGAAAAATGATGGCCGAGGATTTCGGCCGGCAGATAGCCCTTGATGCGCTCGGCGCCCTGATTCCACGTGGCGACGTTGCCTTGCGGGTCGAGCATGAATACGGCGTAGTCGGTGATCGCGCCGACGACCGTCTCGAACCGGAATTCGGCGAAGCGGTGCAGGAGATCGCGTGCATCGGCGGGGCCGAGTGGCGGATGCGGGTCGGAAATGGCGTCGTCTTGTGTCATCGGAACGGCTAATGAAAGGGGCTCGCGCGAGCGGCGGCCGGCCGACGCCGGGTGCGCCGCTGCGGCAATTGTTGGAATCGAATGGACCCGGTCGAAACCATAAGGGTACTCAATTCCCCTGATGAATGGGTGCGCATCACGCGTGCCCCCTGCGAGCGGCCGGCCCGGCATGCCGATTGCGCAGCGCTGCCACCTGCCCGCTGCGGCCCGTACGGCGGCCTTCGGCGGCGCTTCACCGTTACGAGAGGGCATCGACATGAACAGCACACTGGACCCCGACAATGAGCCGATCGGCCCCGACGAGGACAACGAGCGACGCGGCCGCGATGGACGGGCGCTCGGGCCGAGCGACTCGTCGGACAGCGGCAGCGATACGGTCGGCGCGCGGCGTCACGCATTCGACGTCGATTCGCCGCTCGACCAGCACGCGCTCGAACGCGGCGACGCGGCGCTCGACAGCGACACGGACCGTGCGGGTACCGGCGAGCGCGCGTCCGCAGACGGCGACGCGGGGCTCGACGAAGATGCGGACATCGAACCGGATCACACCGAGCGGCTGAGCGAACCGGGCAATACCGACGATCCGGATGCCGGGTCGGTCTAGCGGGCGGCTTGCGATCGGTGCATGCGAAAAAACTGCAATCGCGTTGCAGATAGTGCGGCCTGGGTAGGGGCTTTCGATGACGGGCGGCCGGTGGGGTAGGTGGCGGTGGTCGGGTACGGCTTGGTGCAGGGACGCGTGGGCCGGCGGTATCTGAATGGCGTGCCTCCGGCGTTTTTGTAGGGACCGCTGGCGCGAGCGCCGGGGGCGCGGGCATCCGAGCACGCTGGGAACCGGAAGAACCGCAAGAACCGCAAGAACGCCGAGAACGCCGAGAACGCCGAGAACGCCGAGAACGCCGAGAACGCCGAGAACGCCGAGAACGCCGAACACGCCGACAACCGCCAGAGCCACATCGATCCCGTCACCGCATCGGTCGGCGCTGCCCGCAGCTGCAACGAATGCGGCACGCAGCTTGCAACCCTTGCATCGACGCGCGCCGCGATGCGGCATCGGGCCGTGCGTGCAACGGGCGCGAACCAGGAGAGACACCATGCAACGACGATATCCCGGAGGGCAGGGCGGCCGCAGTCGCTCGTCCGACTGGCAGGAGCGCGACGAACGCGCGTACCGGGGCGTGGGACGCGGTATCACCGACGAGCCGTCGCCGTGGCCGGAAGAAGCGTACGAATCGGCATACCACCGGTTCAGGAGCGAGGACGTCGGCCCGGAGGACTGGGGCAGCGAATGGAGCGAGCGCGCCGCGCGCTCGCCGGCCGAAGAACGCAGCGCCGGATGGCGCGATGCGCCCGCCGGCGCGCGCGAGCCGGGCCGCGGCTACGGCGAACGTCGTCGCGACCCGCAACGCGCGGGCGGCGAGCGCGGCGGAGAACCGCAATGGCGTACCGGCGGCTACCGCGGCGAACGTGGCTACGACCCGCGCGACGCACGCGACGCACGCGACCCGCGCGACGACCGGCCCGGCGAAGCGCCGGACCTGTCGCGTTTCGGCGGCGGCGCGATGCGCGCTCGCACCGGCCCGAAGGGCTACACGCGTTCCGACGAGCGCATTCGCGAGGACGTATGCGAGCGGCTGGCGCGCGCGCTCGAGATCGACGTGAGCGACGTCAGCGTGGAGGTTCGCGACGGCTGCGTCGTGCTCGAGGGCACGGTGCCGACGCGCTGGATGAAGCACGACATCGAGGATCTCTCCGACGACTGCATGGGCGTGCGCGACGTCGAGAACCGCGTGCGCGTGCGTCGCGACGGCGAACACGACACGGGCAAGGTGCTGCGTCCGTCGCAACGCACGGTCACGCCGACCCGGCCGAACCCGAACACCCGCGAGCCCGAGCCCGAGCCGGAGTCCGGGTCCGCCCGCCGCGACGAAAACGGCGCCGACCGCGAGCCGCGCCATTGACGAGCGATGCGCGCGACCGATAGACCAAGGACACCGACATCGTACGCATGACCAACGGGAACAACGGGACCGACGACCTGCTTCGGGGCACGGGCGACGATCGTGACACGCGCGGCGCCGGCGCGCGCGAAGCCGGCCGCGAGCGCCGCGAGCGCGGCCTGCGCATGCGCATCGCACTGGAGCTGTGGCGCGCGATCTGGCAGTACCGCGCGCGCGTGCTCGCCGCGGTCGCGCTGCTCGTGCTCGCGAAGGCGGCGGCCATCTCGGTGCCGCTGCTGCTCAAGGAGATCATCGACGGCTTCGCCGGCGCCGCGCGCCAGCCGATGGCGCTGCCGGTGTGGCTGCTGTTCGCGTACGCGGTCGTGCGCTTCGCCGCGAACGCACTGAACGAAGTGCGCGACATGACGTTCGTGCAGGTCACGCAGCACACCGTCGCGTCGTTCACGACCCGCACCTTCGGCCACCTGCATCGGCTCGGCGCGCGCTTTCATGCGCAGCGCGAAACCGGCGCGGTGGTGCGCGACCTCGAGAAGGGCACAGCCGGGATCGGCTATCTGCTCGGCGTCGCAGTGTTCACCGTCGTGCCGACCGCGATCGAGATCGGCTCGGTGCTGGTGATCGTGATCAGCAAGTACGGCGGCGGCTTCACCGCGATCATCCTCGTCACGTTCGCGGTCTACGCGGCGTACACGATCACGCTGACACGGCGGCGGATGCGTTATCAGCGCCGCGTGAACGCGCTGGAAGCCGAATCGAATTCGCGCGTGGTCGACAGCCTGCTGAACGTCGATACGGTGAAGTACTTCGCGCGCGAGGACGTCGAGCGCAGCCGCCTCGAGCGCGTGCTCGACGCGTGGCGCGACGCCGGCGTCGACAACCAGTACGCGCTGTCGACGCTGCATATCGGCCAGAGCGCCTGCATCGGCGCCGGCATCGCGGCGGTGATGCTGCTCGCCGGCCAGCACGTCGCGCGCGGCACGATGACGGTCGGCGATCTCGTGCTGATCAACGCGTACATCATCCAGATCAGCCTGCCGCTGAACGCGCTCGGCTTCGTGTTCCGCGAGGCGAACGACGCATTGACCAACATCGAGCGGCTGTTCGGGCTGCTCGACGCGCGCGGCAAGCCGGGCGAGGACGGCGACGCACCGGGCGCGCAGCCGCTCGTGGTGCGCGGCGGCGCGATCGAGTTCGAGCACGTCGACTTCGGCTACGAGCCGAGCCGGCAGATCCTGTGGGACGTGTCGTTCCGGATTGAGCCCGGCCAGTCGGTCGCGGTGGTCGGCGGCAGCGGCTCGGGAAAGTCGACGCTCGCGCGGCTGCTGTTCCGCCTCTACCAGCCCGACGCCGGGATCATCCGCATCGACGGCCAGGATCTGCGCCTCGTCACCGAGCGCAGCCTGCGCGACGCGCTCGGCATCGTGCCGCAGGACACCATCCTGTTCAACGACACGCTCGCGTACAACATCGGCTACGGCAAGCGCGACTCGACCCGCGCGGAAATCATCGCGGCCGCGCGCAGCGCGCAGCTCGACGCGTTCATCGAGCGGCTGCCCGACGCGTACGACACGCGGGTCGGCGAGCGCGGCGTGCGCTTGTCGGGCGGCGAGCGGCAGCGCGTCGCGATCGCGCGCGCACTGCTGAAGGCGCCGCCGATCGTCGTGTTCGACGAGGCGACGTCGGCGCTCGACACGCGCTCGGAGCGCGCGATCCAGCAGGAGCTGATGCGCGTCGCGCAGCACCGCACGAGCCTCATCATCGCGCACCGGCTGTCGACGGTCGTCGATGCCGACCGGATTCTCGTGATGGAGCACGGCCGCCTCGTGGAGCAGGGCACGCACGACGAGCTGCTCGCGAGCGGCGGCGTCTATGCGCAGATGTGGGCGTTGCAGGCGAAGCAGCGCGAGCTCGAGCGCACCGAAGCGAAGTTCGCGCGGCTGCCGGTGCGCATCAATCCGCTGGTCGCGCAGGTGCTCGATTCGCTCGCCGACGCGGCCGCGCAGCGCGCGGTGCCGGTGTTTCGCCAACTGGCGGACGAGGATCTCGTCGTCAAGGCCGACGCGGCCGCGCTGCGGCGTTTCGTCTGGGAAATGTGCCGCGCCGGCATCGACGCGAGCGGCGGCGGCCAGCTCGAGGTGCGCACCGCGCGTCACGACCCGGACGCGCGCATCACGATCACGTGCGCGGGCGTCGATGCGCCGGAGCTGTCGCTGGTCGATCTCGACCCGCTGCAGACGGCGATCGAGGAGGCGGGCGGCTACGTCGTGCGCGAACGCGACGACAACGGCCTGACGCTGCACCTGTCGCTGCCGATGAGCGCGGTCGCGCCGGCCTCGACCGACGCGCAGCCCGCGGGCGCGAAGCCGCTGGACGGGCTGCGCATCGCATGCGTCGACGATCACGACGAGGCGCGCGAGGCGCTCACCGCGCTGCTGCAGACGGCCGGCGCCGACGTGCACGCGTTCGCGTCCGGACAGGCGCTGCTCGACGATCTGTGGCGCACGCGGCGCGCGGAGTGGCCGGCGCTGCTCGTCTGCGACATCGACCTCGGCGACGACGAAGACGACGGCTATGCGGTGATGAGCCGTGTGCGCCAGCTCGACGCCGAGCGCCCGCGCGACGGACGCGCACCGCTCGAAGCGCTCGCGCTGTCCGGCCACGCGCGCGAGCGCGACCGCACGCGCGCGGTGGAAGCGGGATTCCATGCTTACCTGACCAAGCCCGCGGCAGCGGCCGACCTGATCGCGACGCTGCGCGCGCTCGCAACTTCCACTGGAGAGATACATGCCGAACCTTCTGAACCCGACGATTCCCGAAACGCCGACGCAGCAGCGCGGCGGTAGCGCGTTCGCCGACCGTCAGGCCGCGGTCGCGGCCGTCGAGCTGTTGCTGCCGACCTTGTCGGCGGCGTTGCAGAGCGACTTCGTCGGCGACAGCGGCTGTCTGCACATCGTCATCATGGACCCGGCGATCGGCCCGCATGACGCGGCGTTCGAAGACGCGATCCTGTATGAGTTCTCGCTGCCCGACCCGAAGGACTGGGATGCCGACTACCGCGCATACGCCCGCGCGAAGGCGCGGCTGTCGTGGGAAACCGGCCGCGACGGCCACGTCGTGCAGGCGCTCGAACCGTACCGGCTGCGCGCGGGCGACACGAACCTGTGGGGCGCGGTCGCGCAGCACGGCATCGTGGTGGGCGTGTCGGGCGCGCAGCCCTGGTTCGACGAAGCCTTCGCCGGCTGCATCGCGCACTGCCTGCGCGCGGTCGCGAAGCATCGCGCGCAGGCCACGCCGGACGCGCTCGCGATCTGAGCGCGCGCTTGCGGGCCGGTTTTTACAGCCGGTTATAAAAAAGCCAGCGGGCGCGCGCGCCAGCGCGATGCGGCGCGGGCGCCCCGGCAGTGGCACGCTTCTCGCTGTACTACCCCGCATCGACACTTGTTCCGACAAGTGTCACGGCCTCGATCCTCAGGATTTCTTCGAACCGCTTGCAGGAGGTATATGTGAACGCGACTCACGATTCAGCCCGACCGCCGCTCGCCGGCCGCACCGCACTCGTCACCGGCGGCGGCCGTGGCCTCGGCGAGGCCATTTGCGAAGAACTTGCGCAGTACGGCGCACACGTGATCGTTGCCGATCTCGACGGCGACCGCGCCGCAGCCGTCGCCCAGCGCCTCGCGCGGCACGGCGGACAGGCGATCGGACGGCCGCTCGACGTGCGCGACGAAGCGTCGGTGCTGCAGGTCGTGCACGACGCGCGCGAGGCGCTCGGCGATCTCGACGTGATCGTCAACAACGCGGCGATCGACGTGACCGCGCCGATCGACGACGTCAGCGTCGACGCCTGGCAGCAGGTGATGATGACCAACCTGTTCGGCCCGTATCTGATGTGCCACGCGGCCGTGCCGATCATGAAGGCGCGTGGCAGCGGGCACATCGTCAACATCGCGTCGACCGCCTCGAAGCGCGCGTGGCCGAACGCCTCCGCGTACCACGCGACCAAGTGGGGCTTGCTCGGGCTGTCGCATGCGCTGCATGCGGAGTTGCGGCCCGCGGGCGTCAGCGTCTCGGCGATCGTCGCCGGCGGGATGCGCACGCCGTTCCTGCTCGACCGCTTCCCCGACATCGACGAGGACACGCTGCAGCCGCCCGAGCACGTCGCGGCCGCCGTGCGCTTCGTGCTGACGCAGCCGCCGGGCACCGTCGTGCCCGAGCTGATGGTGCTGCCGATGAAGGAGACGTCATGGCCCTGACGCGCGAGCGCCGGCTGCCCGGCGCCGTATTGCTCGACAAGGACGGCACGCTGCTCGAGAACGTGCCGTACAACGTCGATCCCGCGCGCATGCGGCTCGCGCCCGGCGCCGCGCGCGCGCTGCGCACGCTTGGCGCGACCGGCATGCCGATCGCGGTCGTCTCGAACCAGCCGGGCGTCGCGCTCGGCTACTTCCCCGAATCGAAGCTTGGCGCGGTCCGTCAGCGTCTCGCCGAACTGTTCGAAGAGAACGGCGCGGCGCTGGCGGATTTTTTTTACTGCCCGCATCACCCGGCGGGCAGCGTGCCGCGCTACACCTGCGACTGCATCTGCCGCAAGCCGCGCCCCGGGATGGTCCGGCGCGCGCTCGCGACGCTCGGCGCACTCGCCGAGTCGAGCTGGATGATCGGCGACATCCTCGACGACGTCGAGGCCGGTCGCACCGCGCGCTGCGGCACGATTCTGGTCGACTGCGGCAACGAGACCGAATGGCGGCTCGACGCCGCACGCACGCCGCACCACGTGGTCGACCGGCTCGATCTCGCGGCCGACATCGTCGTGCGCGAGGTCGCGCGGCGTCACGGCACGTGGGTGCGGCGATGAGCACCGCCTGGGATCGTGCGCGCCGGATCCTGTGCGTGCGCCTCGACAGCCTCGGCGACGTGCTGATGACGACGCCCGCGCTGCGCGCGCTGAAGGACGGCGGCCGCGGCCGCCAGCTCACGCTGCTGACGTCGCGCAGCGGCGCGGCGCTCGCCGGCCACCTGCCGATGGTCGACGACGTGTGGACGTACGACGCGCCGTGGGTCAAGCATCCGGAAGCGCGCGGCGATCCGGTGGCCGATCTCGACATGGTCGACCGCCTGCTGGCCGGGCGCTTCGATGCGGCTGTGATCTTCACCGTCTACAGCCAGAGCCCGCTGCCGGCCGCGATGATGTGCTGGCTCGCGGGCATTCCGCTGCGGCTCGCGCATTGCCGCGAGAATCCGTACGAGCTATTGACCGACCGCGTGCCCGAGACCGAGCCGGAATCGCACGTGCGCCACGAGGTCGCGCGCCAGCTCGCGCTGGTGCGCTCGATCGGCGCGACGACCTCGGACTGGCGCATGGCGTTCGAGCCCGGCGACGCCGCGCGCCGCGCGCTGCACGCGCGGCTGCGCGCGGCGCTGCAACGGCTCGGCGGGCCGCGCGACCCGGCGCGCGCGCGCTGGCTGGTCGTGCATCCGGGCGCGAGCGCCGCGTCGCGGCGCTGGCCGGCCGAGCGCTTCGGCGAGGCGGCCGCGCGGCTCGCGCCGCTGTTCGACGGCATCGCGGTGACCGGCAGCGCGAGCGAGCGCGCGCTGGTCGAAGCCGTGTGCGAGCGCGCCGGGCCGCGCGCGGTGCCGCTCGCCGGCGCGCTGCCGCTCGGCGAGCTCGGCGCGCTGATCGAAACGGCCGACCTGCTGCTGTCGAACAACAGCGGCCCCGTGCATCTCGCGGCCGCGCTCGGCACGCCGGTCGTCGACCTGTACGCGCTGACCAACCCGCAGCACACGCCGTGGCGCGTGCCGCACCGCGTGCTGAACGTCGATGTGCCGTGCCGCAACTGTTATCGCAGCGTGTGCGATCAACCGGGGCATCCGTGCCTGCTCGGCGTGAGCGTCGATGACGTCGTCGCGGCGACGCACGCGCTGCTGCGCGGCAGCGAGCGTCATGCGCTGCGTGCGGCCGCGCGCGCCGCCGCACACGGCGCCGCGCCGGTCGCGGTGAACGCCTCGAACGTGATCCCCTTCGCGCACGCCATCACCAGGAGCTGACGCATGCCCGAACCCATTTATACGCTGGGTATCAACGCCGCCTTTCACGACAGCGCCGCGTGCCTCGTGCGCGACGGCATCGTGATCGCGGCCGCCGAAGACGAGCGATTCACGCACGTGAAGCACGCGAAGCGGCCGGTGCCGTTCTCGACGTGGGAGCTGCCGTTTCACGCGATCGACTACTGTCTCGCGGAAGCCGGCATCGCGCTCGCGGACGTCGATCACGTCGCCTATTCGTACGACCCGTGGCTCGAGCTCGATCGTCACGGGGCCGAGCCCGAACTGACGCTGCCGCTGCAGCCGTCCGCCCATGCGCCGCGCGCCGACGGCGCGTCGCCGTGGCATCCGCTGTTCCTGTCGTCGATCGTGAACGCGTCGCGCCAGCTCGCGGGCGGCGCGCCGCACCATCTGCAGCGGCGCTTTCGCGGCGTCAGGCACGACGGGCCGTTCCGCTGGCACTTCATCGAGCACCATCTCGCGCACGAGGCGAGCGCGTTTCTCGCGGCGCCGTACGACCACTGCGCGGTGATGACGATGGACGGGCGCGGCGAGCGCGCGACCACGAGCTACGGCCTGTTCGACGGCAAGTCGTACCGGCGCCTCGGCCAGGTGAACCTGCCGCATTCGCTCGGGCTGCTGTACGAGCGCGTCACGCACTACCTCGGCTTCCTGCATTCGTCCGACGAGTACAAGGTGATGGCGCTCGCGTCGTACGGCAAGCCCGTGTATGCCGACGAGATGCGCAAGCTGGTGCGCTACGCGGGCGACGGACGCTACGAGATCGTCGAAGGCGACCTCGCCGCGCTGTTCGGCCCGCCGCGCGAACGCGGCGGCCCGATCGAGCCGCATCATTGCGACATCGCGCATGCGTTGCAGCTGGTGCTGGAGGAAGCGACGCTGCAGGCGGTCGAATGGCTCGCCGCGCAGACCGGCGAGAAGCAGCTCGCGATGGCCGGCGGCGTCGCGCTGAACTGCGTGATGAACGCGAAGATCCGCGACCGCGGCCCGTTCGACGACGTGTGGGTGCAGCCGGCCGCCGGCGATGCGGGCACCGCGCTCGGCGCCGCGCTGTGGACCGACTTCCGGATCCGCGGCGCGCGCGGCGACTGGCGCATGGACCACGCGTATCTCGGGCCGTCGTACAGCGACGAGGCAATCGAAGCGTTCCTCACCGAAGCGCAGCTGCCGTACCGGCGGCTCGATGACGTCGCCGGACAGACGGCTGCGTTGCTCGCGGCGAACCGCGTGATCGGCTGGTTCCAGGGCCGCATGGAGTTCGGCCCGCGCGCCCTCGGCGCCCGCTCGATCCTCGCATCGCCGACCGATCCGGACATGCAGCACAAGCTGAACCGGATCAAGGATCGCGAGGATTTCCGGCCGGTCGCGCCGGTCGTGCTCGAAAGCCATGCGCACGAGTGGTTCCGGGGCGGCCGCCGCACGCCGCTGCGCGCGCCGTTCATGCTGTTCGTCTACGACGTCGCGCCCGGCGCCGAAGCGACGATTCCGGCCGTGCGCCACATCGACGGCACGGCGCGCGTGCAGACCGTCGACGAAAGCCAGCATCCGCTGCTGCATGCGCTGCTGTCGGAGTTCAACGCGCTGACCGGCGTGCCGGTGCTCGTCAACACGTCGTTCAACACGCGCGGCGAGCCGATCGTCTGCTCGCCGCGCGACGCGATCGAATGCTTCTGGACCTCGCCGCTCGACGCGCTCGTGATCGGTTCGTTCCTGCTGGAGAAGCCGCGACATGAACATGCGTGACACGCAACAGGCACCGGTCGTGTCGGTCGTCGTGCCGACCTATCGTCGGCCCGATCTGCTCGAACGCTGCCTCGACGCGCTGTGCGCGCAGGCGTTCGACCCGACGGCCTACGAGATCGTCGTGGTCGACGACGATCCGGCCGGCAGCGCGCGCGCAGTCGTCGATGCGTGCCGCGCGCGCGTGAGCGACGTGCCCGTGATCCGCTACATGAGCGCGCCGGACACGCAGGGGCCGGCCGGCGCGCGCAACGTCGGCTGGCGCAGCGCGCGCGGCGGGCTGATCGCGTTCACCGACGACGACACGATTCCCGACCCCGCGTGGCTGCGTCATGGTTCGGCAGCCCTGCTGGCCGAGCCGTCGGCGTCGGCGGCGGCGGGGCGCATCGACGTGCCGCTGCGCCCGCGGCCGACCGATTACGAACGCGATGCGGCCGGCCTCGCGCATGCGGAATTCGCGACCGCCAACTGCTTCGTGCGGCGCGCGGCGCTGGAGCGCGTCGGCGGCTTCGACGAACGCTTCACGCGCGCGTGGCGCGAGGACGCCGACCTGATGTTCGCGTTGCGCGAGCACGCGGGGCCGATCGTCGAGGCGGAGGCCGCGCGGATCGTCCACCCCGTGCGCCCGGCGCGCTGGGGCACCAGCATCGGCCAGCAGTCGAAGGTGTATTTCGACGCGCTGCTGTACAAGAAGCATCGCGTGACTTACCGGCGGCACATCCGGCCGACGCCGCCGTGGAATTACTACGCGGCCGTGCTGTTCGCGCTCGGCGCGCTCGGCTGCTTCGCCCTCGGCTGGCGCGCGGCCGGCATTGCCTGCGCGCTCGTGTGGGCCGCGATCACGGCCGCGTTTTGCATCAAGCGGCTGCGCGGCACGCAGCTCACGCCGTCGCACGTGGCCGAGATGATCGTCACGTCGATCGCGATTCCGCCCGTGTCGCTGTACTGGCGGCTGCGCGGCGCGCTTCATTTCCGGGTGTTCTTCCTATGACGCACGATTCGGCTTCATCGTCCGGTCCGACGCGCATCGCGGTGTTTCGCGCGCTGCAGCTCGGCGACATGCTGTGCGCGGTGCCGGCGCTGCGCGCGCTGCGGCGCGGCGAGCCGGAGGCGCGCATCACGCTGATCGGGCTGCCGTGGGCGCGCGAGTTCGCGTCGCGCTTCTCCGACTACATCGACAATTTCATCGCGTTCCCCGGTGCGCCGGGGCTCGCCGAACAGCCGGCCGCCGATGCGGCCGCACGCGAGGCCTTCGTCGCCGAATGCCGCGCGCGCGATTTCGATCTCGCGATCCAGCTGCACGGCAGCGGCGCGCACACCAACGCGATCGTCGCGTCGCTCGGCGCGGCGCGCACCGCCGGCTTCGTCCCGGCCGACGGCGGCACGACCGCGCTCGACTGCTCCATCGTGTGGCGCGACGACGAACCCGAAGTCACGCGCTACCTGTCGCTGATGCGCAAGCTCGGCTATCGCGACTGGGGCGATTACCTGGAATTTCCGCTCGGCGGCCTCGACTATGCGCTGTGGCACGTGCTGCGCGACGAGCATGCGCTCGAGCCGGGCCGCTACGTGGTCGTCCATCCGGGCGCGCGCATGGCGTCGCGGCGCTGGCCGGTCGAGCGCTTCGCGCGCACCGCGCGGCAGCTTGCCGACGACGGCTGGCAAATCGTGCTGACCGGCACGCGCGCGGAGCTCGCGCTGGCCAACGCGTTTGCGGAGCAGCTCGCGCGGCCGTGCGTGAACCTGTGCGGCCGCACGCCGCTCGGCGCGATGGCCGCGCTGATCGCGCGCGCGCGGCTGCTGTTGTGTAACGACACGGGCGTGTCGCACGTCGCGGCGGCGCTCGGCACACCGAGCGTCGTCGTCGCATGCGGCAGCGACACGGCCCGCTGGGCGCCGCTCGACGCCGAACGTCATCGCGTGCTCGCGAGCTATCCGGCCTGCCGGCCGTGCATGTTCGACACGTGCCCGTACGGGCACGAATGCGCGATCGCGATCGGCGTCGACGACGTGATTCACCAGGCGGGCACGCTGCTCGCCCAGGAGAGACGTCATGTCACGTAAACGGTTGCGCGTGCTTACCTGGCACGTGCACGGAAACTATCTGTATTACCTGTCGCAGACGCCGCACGATTTCTATCTCGTGACGCGGCCGCAGCATCCGCCCGGCTATGCCGGGCGCGTCGGCCATCTGCCGTGGGGCGACAACGTGTTCGAAGTGCCGGCCGAATGCGTGCGCGACACCGAGTTCGACTGCGTGCTGTATCAGCATCACAGCCACTACGCGCAGGATCGGCTCACACTGTTGAGCGACGCGCAGCGCGCGCTGCCGACGCTGTTCGTCGAACACGATCCGCCGCGCGAGCATCCGACCGACACGCTGCATCCGGTGCAGGACCCGAACGTCCTGCTGGTGCACGTGACGCCGTTCAACGCGCTGATGTGGGACAACGGCGTCACGCCGACGCGCGTGATCGAGCACGGCGTGCTGGTGCCCGACGACGTCGCGTATCACGGCACGCTGCCCAAGGGCGTGACGGTCGTGAACAACCTCGCGCGGCGCGGCCGGCGGCTCGGCGCGGACCTGTTCGAGGAAGTGCGTCGCAACGTGCCGCTCGATCTGGTCGGCATGGGCTCGGCCGAGCTGGGCGGGATCGGCGAGGTGCCGAACCCGGCGTTGCCGCAGTTCCTGTCGCACTACCGGTTCTTCTTCAATCCGATCCGTTACACGAGCCTCGGGCTCGCGGTGATCGAGGCGATGATGATCGGGCTGCCGATCGTTGCACTGGCAACGACCGAGATGGCGCAGCTCGTGAAGACCGGCAGCAACGGCGTGGCCGACACGCGTCCGGCCGCGCTGATCGATGCGATGCGCATGCTGATCCGCGACGCGGACCTCGCGCGCGAGTGGGGCGCGGCCGCGAGGCGCGACGCGCGCGAGCGCTTCGGGATCGAGCGGTTCGCGCGCGACTGGGACAGCGCGTTGCGCGACGTCGCGGCGTAGCGGCCGCGGCTACTGGCTTGCCGCGGTCGGCGGCGCGGCGGCGGCCGATGCGGCCGACCCTGTCGACGCGCCGGCCGAGCCGCCCGCCGTGGCGGCGCCGCTCGTCGCGGCGCCGGGCGCGCCGCCGCTCACCGCATTGCGCTCGTGCTCGGGCAACAGCGCGAGGCGGTTGTACAGCGTCTTCAGGCTGATGCCGAGCGCCTTCGCGGTGCGCGGCTTGTCGCCGTTGAAATGCCGCAGCGACGCGACGATGAAGCGCTGCTGCGTATGCGCGAGCGTCGCGCCGATGTGCAGCGTCATCGCGTTGTGACGCACTTCCTCGCGCGGCGGCTGGCGACGCGGCAGCTGCAATTCGATCTGCTCGTCGGCCAGGATGAACGCGCGCTCCAGCGCGTTGCGCAGCTCGCGCACGTTGCCGGGCCACGTATAGGCGCGCAGCGCCTTCATCGCCTGCATCGACAGGCGCTTGCGCGTGCGGTGCCGCGCATTCAGCCGGTCGATGATCTGCACCGCGATGTCGCCGACGTCGTCCTCGCGCTGACGCAGCGCGGGCACGTGCAGCGCGATCGTCGCGATCCGGTAGAACAGGTCTTCGCGCAGCCGGCCGCTGCGCACGGCATCGACCGGATCGTGATGCGTGGCCGCGACGATCCGCACGTCGAGCGGAATCGGCTCATGACCGCCGACGCGCATGATCGTGTTGGTTTCGAGCGTGCGCAGCAATTTGACTTGCAATTCCGCGGGCATTTCCGCGATTTCATCGAGAAACAGCGTGCCGCCGCGCGCGGCTTCGAACATGCCGACATGTTGCGCGACCGCGCCGGTGAAACTGCCTTTTTCGTGACCGAATAAATGCGACTCCGCAAGATCTTTCGGAATCGCGCCGCAATTGACCGGCACGAACGGCCCGCGCCGACGCGGGCTCATGTCGTGAATGAGCCGCGCAACGATGTCCTTGCCGGCGCCGCTTTCGCCTACTACGAGCACGCTGACGCGCGTGGCCGCCACGCGCGAGATTTTATGCAACAAATCCTGGATTGTTTGCGAGCGGCCGAACAGTCGCGTGCCGTCATCGTCGGATTTCGACATAAGTGTTATCGCTTTGGGAAGTTTTGACCGAAACCGTCGAGGCATGCAGAAAAAGTGACATGGTGTACGTCGCTTTTTATGGGTCAAGGATACCGTTTATGACGCACTCGATAGATTGAATATTGCAATGCGAGTTTCGCAAACAGATAGATTTATTCGATGATCGCCGAATGCGCGACACGCTTCTTCTATACTGCTAAGCACTCGTTTGTCATGGCGGACAAACTCCCATTTATTCGCATGCAATGCGGGTCGCATCGCCGAGTGCCCGGCGTTGCACTCGCAGCGCACGCCCGCCGCGGTTCCGGTCGAATTTCTACCGGCCGCCTCACCAGGAGCTTCGATGCCTTATGTGCTGATCGTCGAAGACGATGCCGATACGCGCGCGATGCTCGCGGCGCTCGCGCAGGCGCAGCAGCTCACCTGCGACACGGCCGCGACGCTGGAAGAAGCGCGCACGCTCGTCTCGACGCATACCCCCGATCTCGTGCTGTGCGATCTCGTGCTGCCCGACGGCAACGGGATGGATCTGTTCGATGCATTGCCCAAGCGCGGGCATTGCGAAATCGTGCTGACCACCGGTCACGCGAGCCTCGAAACCGCGATCGACGCATTGCGTCGCGGCGCGACCGACTACCTCGTGAAGCCGCTCAACATGCAGCGGCTGAACAGCATCTTCGCGCGCGTGCCGCGCACCACTGCGCTGCACGAGGAGATCGCCGAACTGCGTTCGGAGTTGCAGCGCCTCGGCCGCTTCGGCCGCATGCTCGGCAGCTCGCCGGCGATGCAGGCCGTCTACGATGCGATCGGCCGCGTCGCGCGCACCGAAGCGTCGGTGCTGCTCACCGGCGAGTCGGGCACCGGCAAGGAGCTGGCCGCGCAGACGGTCCACGATCTGAGCCTGCGCCGCCGCGGCCCGTTCCTCGCGGTGAACTGCGGCGCGATCGCCGCGAATCTCGTCGAAAGCGAAATGTTCGGCCACGACCGCGGCAGCTTCACCGGCGCGGAGCGGCAACACAAGGGCTTCTTCGAGCGCGCCGACGGCGGCACGCTGTTCCTCGACGAAATCACCGAGATGCCGCTCGAATCGCAGGTCAAGCTGTTGCGCGTGCTGGAGACGGGCCGCGTCACGCGGCTCGGCTCGACGCGCGAGATCGACGTCGACGTGCGCATCGTCGCGGCCACCAACCGCGACCCGGAAGCCGCGATGGCCGACGGCAAGCTGCGGCCCGACCTCTATCACCGGATCAACGTGTTTCCGATTCCGCTGCCGTCGCTGCGCGAGCGCGGCGACGACATTTCGATGCTCGCCGATGCGTTCCTGCAGCGCTACAACGAGGAAAGCGGACGGAACCTGCGCTTCGCGCCGGCCGCACGCGAGGCGTTGAAGTCTTACGCATGGCCCGGCAACGTGCGCGAGCTGCGCAACTTCGTGCAGCGCGCGAGCATCTTCAGCGATGCGGACGTGATCGAAACCCTGCCGCCGCCGATCATGGAAGAGCTGTCGAACATGGTCGACTCGCAGGACGACCGCGTGACCGTGCCGTTCGGCACGCCGCTCGAGGAGGTCGACCGCAAGCTGATCCTCGGCACCATCGCGCAGTGCGGCGGTGTGAAGGCGCAGGCGGCCGAAGTGCTCGACGTCAGCCTGAAGACGATCTACAACCGGCTCGCGCAACTCGAAGGCGAGGTGGAGAAGCCGGACTCCTGATGCAACCGCCGGCGCACTCATGCACGTGCGCGCTGCCGCGCGTCGTCGTCGAGGCGGCGCCGCATGCGTTCGACGTGCGGCGGGATCGCACGCCGTTCGCGCAGGATCCACGGCAGGCCGGCAAGCGCGGGCAGGATCCCGCGCTCGCGGCGCAGCCGCGGCAGCATGCGCACGGTATGCGCGAACGCGGCGCCGGCCGGCCATCTGAGCCATGCGGTCCACACGTCGTTGCGGGTCGATACGCTGCGCCGCGCGCGCGCGTCGCGCTGCGTCGAAGGGTAATGATGAACCGTCAACTGCGGCGCATAGACGAGCCATGCGCCCGCGCGATACAGGTCGAGCGCGAGCAGTGCTTCCTCGCCGCCGAGAAAGTAGCGCGGGTGATAGCCGCCCGCGCGCAGATACGCATCGCGCCGGAATGCCGTCGCGCCGGCCAGCAACCCGAGGATCGGCCGCCCCGGCAGCGCGACGCTCGCGTCGAGCGGGCTATCGGCCATCAGTTTGCACGTCGGGTCCTCGCGTTCTTCCGCGCCCACCAGCACGCGCGCGGTGACGGCCGCGACGTGCGGATACGCGTCGAGCAGGTCTGCTGCCTCGGCAATCGAGCCGGGCGCCCACCACGTATCGTCGTCGCAGAACGCGACGTGGCGCGTGCGCGCGACGGCCACGCCGAGGTTGCGCCCGGACGCGCCCACGTTGCCGGGCGCATGCACGAGCGTCACGTGCGCGAAGCGCTCGCGCACGAGTGCGGCGGTCGCGTCGTCCGAACCGTTGTCGACCACGACGATCGCCGGACGGTCGGGCAGCGCGGTGAGGCGCGCCAGCGTGCGCGCGAGTTCGTCCGCGCGCCGGTAGGTGAGCACCACCGCGGTCACGCGCGGCTCGCGCGGCGCGAGCGCTGTGCGTGCGGGCGTTATCCGGACGTGCTGTCGCATTCGAGTTGCCAGTATGTTTCCGGTTCACGGAGGTCGGCGCGCATATGAGGCTCGAACAGCGCAATCTGGCTCTGGTATGCGTCGACCGCAGCGGCCTTCGCTGCCGCGCCGTCGCTGCGGTTGCCGGCCGGCGCGGCGACAGGGCGCGCGAACCAGCCGCGCTCGCGCCATTCGGACACGCGCTTCGACATCAGCCCGTCGATGCGCCGATACGGCGCGTCCTCGTAGAAGCGCCATGTACGCGACGTGTCGCCCGCCGCATGCAAGTCGTGCAGCACCGACAGCGCGGCCTGCTGCACCTGCAGATGATCGCGATGGAACAAGCCGGCCGGCGCGAGCACGCCGTAGCCCGGATGGGCGTCGAGCGTGTCGGTCAGCCGTGCGGCGATCTCGGCGGTTGCGGCCGGCGCGCCGTACTGATCGTCGAAGAAATCCAGCCACACCGGCCGCGCGTCGAGCAGCGCGAGCGCGCGGCGGTCCTCGTCGCGCCGCGCGCGCACCGCTTCGTCGGCGCTGCGAAACCCCGCGCGCCGATCCCACGGCGGCGCGGCCGTATCGCGTGCGGGGATGCCGGCGAACACGGTCACGACGACAGAGCCGGGCGCCTGCGCGATCGCCTGCCCGCAACTGAAGACGGCGTCGTCCAGATGCGGCGAGATGACGAGCCAACGTGTCGGAGCGGTCATGTACTCGGAACCTCCGTGATGATGGACATGAACGGCCGGGCGTGCGACGCCCGCCGGCGAGCATGCGCCAGCATCCCGCGTGCCCGTCCGTATTCACGCGCGCCGTGGCGGCCGGCAGCGCGGCAGGAGCGACCCCGATGATCGATATTGCAAGGACGCAGGCCGGAAATTACGCGACGGCCGTGATGCTGGTTGCGGTCGCAACGGTGTTGCAGGCGCTCGCGATCCGCTTCGGCGGCGTGAACCTGCCGCTGGTGCTGTACTACCCGATGCTGGCCGGCGCCGCGTGGGCGACCTCGTTCGTGTTCGGCATCGTATCGACCGCGGCGAGCGGGCTGCTGGTGTGGACGCTGTTCCTGTCCGATGCCGGCGCGTATACCGGGACGCAGCCGGAGCGGCTGGTGCGGCTCGGCGCCTTCATGCTGATCGGCGTGCTGGTGTGCGCGGTCGCGGCGATGCTGCGCGATACGCGGCTCACCAACGACCGAGCACGCCGCCGCGAAGCCGCGGCGCGCGAGCGGCTCGAGGCGATCCTCGACGCGCTCCCGCACGGCGTGATCGCGGCCGACACGCAAGGCCGCGTGACCTACCTCAATGCGGCGGCGGCCGAGCTGACCGGCTGCTCCTCGGGCGCCGCGCTGCAAGAGCCCGTGCGCGACGTCGTGCGCTTGTTCGATCGCGACGAGCGGCTCGTGCCGACCACCGCGCTCGACCGCGCGCTGGCCGGCGTCTCCGCGCAGTCCGATCAACACTGGCTGCAGCGTCTAGGCGGTAGCGCGCCGGTGCCGATCGCCGAGATCGCGCGTCCGCTTGCCGATGCGCACGGCAACGTCGACGGCGCCGTGCTGGTGCTGCGCGATGCGCTCGCGCAGCGTGCAGCCGCCGAAACGTCGCGGCTGCAACTCGCGGTGGTCGATGCGTCGCCCGATGCGATCGTCGGGATCGACGCGCAGGGCCGCATCGTCAGCTGGAACGGCGCGGCGCAGCGGATCTTCGGCTACGACGAAGCCCACGCGCACGGACGCGCGCTCGACACGCTGGTCGCGCAGCGCTGGCTGCGGCGCTACCCGCTCACCGTATCGTTCGAGACGCTGCGCGAGCCGATCGGCCCGCTCGAAGTGCTGTGCGTGCGCCGCGACGGCCGGCGCTTTCGCGCGTCGGTGTCCGCGTGCCCCGTGCGCGGCGATGCGCGCAACTGCGTCGCGCTGTCGCTGACGCTGCGCGAGACGCGCGTGCAGCGCCGCCGCGATCTGCGGACGCAGCGCTCGCTGCAGGGCGCGCGCACCGCGCGCGAGCGGGCCGATACGTCGAACCGCCTGAAGGACGAACTGCTCGCCACCGTGTCGCACGAGCTGCGCACGCCGCTGAACGTGATCTACGGCTGGGTCGAGGTGCTGCGCAGCGCCGGCGACGACGCGCTGCAGCAGCAGGCGATCGACGCGATCGATCGCAGCGCGCATTCGCTCACGCGCATGGTGGGCGACATCCTCGACGCGTCGTCGCTCGCGACCGGCAAGCTGCGGATCGACGCGATGCCGGTCGACGTCGTGCGGCTGTTCGCCGACGCGACGAGCGCGTTCCAGACCGCCGCGTCGGCGGCCGGCATCGCACTCGAGTTCGATTGCACGGCGACCGCATGCGTGGTGTCGGGCGACGCGGAGCGGCTGCGCCAGATGCTGTCGAACCTCGTGTCGAACGCGCTGAAGTTCACGCCGGCCGGCGGCGCCGTGACCGTCACGCTCACGCATGACGCCGCGCACGCCGTGCTCGCGGTCGGCGACACCGGGCAGGGCATCGCGAGCGAGTTCATCCCGTACGTGTTCGACATGTTCCGGCGCGCGGACGGTTCGCCCGCGTCGCCGCGGCGCGGCCTCGGGCTCGGCCTGTCGATCGTGCGCCATATCGCCGAACTGCACGGCGGCGAGGTCCGCGTCGACAGCGCGGGCCGCAACCGCGGCGCGACCTTCACCGTCACGCTGCCGGCCGGCTGGCAGCCGATCGGCGCGATGGCGTGGGGCGTCACACAGGTTCTGCGCGATGCGCCGGCGCTCGACACGCAGCGCATCCTGATCGTCGACGACGACGCGACCACGCGCGACAGCCTCGCCGCCGCGCTGACGACGCTCGGCGCCGTCGTCGCCATCGCCGTGTCGGGCCGCGCCGCGCTCGACGCCGTCGCGACGCTGCAGCCGACCGTCGTGCTGTCCGACCTCGCGATGCCGGACGGCGACGGCTTCTGGCTGATCGACGCGCTGCGCCGGCGTGGCGCGGGCGGCGTCGATACGTCCCATCCGCGCGTGCTCGCGGTGACGGCGCATGCGGGCCTCGGCGACGAGCGCCGCGCGCTCGATGCAGGCTTCGACGGCTATCTGTGCAAGCCCGTCGACGTGCGCGACCTCGCGCACGCCATCGCACACGTCACGCAGCAAGACCGCTGACGCGCGGTCGCCGCCGCATCGCTGCGCACCGCTCACGCCGGGGTGGCCGGCCGGTTCTGCGTACTGATCTGCGCGAGCAGGTGCGACGCGATCTGCGTGCTGCGCACCAGCTCGCCCGGCGCGTGGTGCGCGGCCTGCCGATGGATGAAGTAGCGCGCCGTGTGCGCGAGCCCGGTGGCGAGCGGCGTCGTCGCGCGCCAGCCGAGGCGCCGCCGCGCCGCTTCGAGATCGGGGCGGCGCTGGCGCGGATCGTCGGACGGCAACGGGCAGAACTCGATGTCCACGTCCGTGCCGACGACGCGCACCACTTCGCGCGCGATGCCGAGCATCGCGATTTCGTCGTCGCTGCCGAGATTCACCGGTTCGCACGCATCGCCCGGCTCGTCCATCAGCCGCACCAGCGCGTCGATCAGATCGTCGACGTAGCAGAACGAGCGCGTCTGCGTGCCGTCGCCGTACACGGTCAACGGCTTGCCGGCCAGCGCCTGGGTGAGGAAGTTCGACACGACGCGGCCGTCGGCCGGATGCATGCGCGGCCCGTACGTGTTGAAGATCCGTGCGATCCGCACGTCGACGCCGTACTGCCGGTGATAGTCCATGAACAGCGTTTCCGCGCAGCGCTTGCCTTCGTCGTAGCACGCGCGCACGCCGATCGGGTTCACGCGCCCGCAGTAGCGCTCGTCCTGCGGATGCACGTCGGGGTCGCCGTACACCTCGCTCGTCGACGCCTGCAGGATGCGCGCCTTCACGCGCTTCGCGAGGCCGAGCAGATTGATCGCGCCATGCACGCTGGTCTTGGTGGTCTGCACCGGGTCGCGCTGATAGTGCACCGGCGACGCCGGGCACGCGAGGTTGTAGATCTCGTCGACTTCCACGTACAGCGGAAACGTCACGTCGTGACGCATCAGCTCGAAATTTGGCGCATCGAGCAGGTGCGCGATGTTGTCCTTCGCGCCCGTGTAGAAGTTGTCGACGCACAGCACGTCGTGCCCGGCCGTCACCAGGCGCTCGCACAGATGCGAACCGAGAAAGCCCGCGCCGCCGGTAACGAGTACGCGTTTGCGATCGTAGCCCTTCATCATGCATTCTCCTTGCGGTGCGCGAGTACGCCCGGCGTGGTGGAAACCGGCGTGCGGCGGGTCGCGGCGGTGCCGGCGCGCTGCGGATACGCGACGTCGCGGTAGACGTCGACGAGGCGGTCGGCCACGCCGCGCCACGTGTAGAAGCGATGCGCGCGCAGGTAGCCGGCGCGGCCCAGCGCCGCGCACAGATCCGGTTGCGCGCGCAACTGCAGGAGCCGCGCGGCGAGCGCGGCCGGGTCGCGCGGCGGCACCAGATAGCCGGTGACGCCGTCGTCCACCGTCGTGCGGATGCCGCCGACGTCGCTGCCGATCACCGCCGCCGCGCACGCCATCGCCTCGACCGGCGTAATGCCGAACGGCTCGTACCACGGCGTCGTCACGAACACGTCGGCCGCGCTGTAGTACAGGTGCAGCGCCTCGCGGTCGCGCCGGCCGACGAAGGTCACGCGATCGGCGATACCGTTGTCGTGCGCGAGCGCCATGAGTCGCGCGAGTTCCGGGTCGCGCGCCGGATCGGGCGTGGCCTGGCTGCCGCCGACGATGTAGAGATGGGTCGGCCGCTGCGGATCGCGCGGCATCCGCGCGAGCGCGTCGATCACGTTGTCGATGCCCTTGCGCGGCACCAGACGCCCGAGCTGCAACACGACGAACGCGTCCTGCTGCCAGCCGAGCTGGGTGCGCGCGTCGGCGCGCGGCACCGGTCGAAACTCCTGCGCATCGAACCCGCACGGCACGATCTCGATGCGCGCCGCGTCCGCACGGTAGTGCGTCGTCAGGTCGAGCGCGTCCTGCGGGCATTCGGCGATCAGGCGGTCGGAGCGGCGCGCGAGCGTGTCCTCGATCTTGAAGCGCGCGTCGGGAAAGCCGTCGGCCGCGCCCTGATGCAGCCGGCGCACGCGGCCGAGCGCGTGGAAGGTCGTGACGAGCGGAATGCCGAGGCGCTTCTTCACGCGCAGGCCGGCTTCGCCCGACATGAAGAAATTCGCGTGCATCACGTCGACGGGGTCGGGCTCGCGCCGCATGCGCGCGATCATGTAATCGGCGAACGCCCCCATGTACGGCAGCAGCCGCTCCTTCGGCACATCGGTCGGCGGACCGGCCGGCACGTGGATCACGCGCATGCGCGGGCCGATCTGCACGACCTCCGGCAGGTGCGCATTGTCGCAACGCGTGTAGACGTCGACGTCGAGGCCGCGTTCGGCCAACTGCTTCGCGACGTTGGCGACGTAGATGTTCTGGCCGCCCGCATCGACGCCGCCGATGACGCCCAGCGGCGACGCATGTTCACTGATCAACGCGATTCTTTGCATGGTGATGCTCCCGAGGTCGGGGCCGCGCCGGTGGGCCCCGTTGCATCCCTGTCCGGCAATCGGCATGCCCGCCGCTTTGCGGGGGAAGCGGCCCGCATCGGCGCCGAAAAAATTACAACGGCTTGGATGAAAGGGCGTCTGATCGGCGCGCCGCGCGCGCGAGCCGCGCCGTGCGCGCGGCACGCGACTTGCGACATCGGCATACCAGCCGGCAAGGCCGGCGCTCACGAAAGGAGGTCACGATGAAGGTATTTCCGCTGCAAGCCGGCGCGCCGCGAGCGCGCCGTCGTGCGGGCACGCGTCTCGGCATGGCGATCGCCGTCGCCGCTGCCGCCGCCTGCACCGTCGTCGCGCCGAGCGCGTTCGCCGCCGGCGACGACGCCGCTTCGTCGTCCGCGTCGTCGTCGTCCCATTCGAGCACCGGGACGAAGATTCACGACGCGACCATCACCACCAAGGCGAAGGCCGAACTGGTCGGCACGAGCGGCCTGTCGGCCGCCGACATCCACGTGAAGACGCGCCGCGGCGTCGTGATGCTGACCGGCAGCGTGCCGGACGAGCAGCAGCGCGGGCAGGCGGCCGACGTCGTCAGGAAGATCGACGGCGTGCGCGACGTGCGCAACCAGTTGACCATCCGCCCGAAGTGATCGGCGCGACGGAACAGGAGGTGTTATGAAGTGCACGCTCAAACCCGTCGGCGAGCAGACGATCGTGATCACGGGCGCGACGAGCGGCATCGGCCTCGTCACCGCGCGCAAGGCGGCACGCCGCGGCGCGAAGCTCGTGCTGTTCGCGCGCAACGGCGACGCGCTCAATACGCTGTGCGACGAGATCCGCCAGCACGGCGGCCTTGCGGTGCCGGTCGCGGGCGACGTCGCGAATCTCGAGGATCTGCAGCGCGCCGCCGCGCAGGCCGTCGATACCTACGGCGGCTTCGACACGTGGATCAACAACGCCGGCGTCTCGATCTTCGGCACCGCGGCCGCGGTGCCGCTCGAGGATCAGCGGCGGCTGTTCGACACGAACTACTGGGGCGTCGTGCACGGCTCGCTCGTCGCGTCGGACCATTTCCGGCGCAAGGGCGATTTTCATGGCGGCGCGATCATCAACCTCGGCAGCGAGGCGTCCGACGCGCCGCTGCCGCTGCAGAGCGCGTATGTCGCGTCGAAGCACGCGGTGAAGGGCTTCACCGATTCGCTGCGGCTCGAGCTCGAGTCGGACCGCTTGCCGGTATCCGTCACGCTGATCAAGCCGGCCGCGATGGACACGATGTTCGTGATGCACGCGAAAAATTACATGAACGTCGAGGCGAAGCTGCCGCCGCCGATCTACGACCCCGAGCTGGTGGCCGACGCGATCCTGTTCGCGGCCGCGCATCCGCGCCGCACGCTGTTCGTCGGCGGCGCCGCGAAGCTGGCCTCGGCGGGCGCGTATCACGCGCCGCGCCTGTTCGATCGCCTCGCGGCCACGTTGTTCTCGCGCGGCCAGCGCACCGTGCGCCCGGCACGCCCGCGCGACGACAACGCGCTGTACGAGTCGCGCCACGCGCTGCACGAGCGCGAAGGAATGGAAGGTCCGGTGCTGCGCGGCTGCGCATACAACGCCGTGGTGCAGCGTCCGAAGGTCGCGGGCGCCGTCGCGCTGGGCGCGGCCGCGCTGATGGTCGCGGCGCTCGCGCGTGCGCGGCGCACGCCCGCGTAATCGATCTGGAGTGTGTTTTTCTTTCGAAGGAGGTTTCCATGTCATCCCGACAACACACCGGCCACGAATACAGCCACTCGCGCGCGCACGAAGGCGAGCGCACGCAGCAGGACCACGACAAGGGCGGCCATCAGACCGGCCACGGCAAGGCGCCGAGCCCGGTCGACGTGCAGAAGGCGCTGAAGGGCATGGACTACCCGGCGAGCAAGGCCGACGTCGTCCAGTGCGCGGAGCGCTCGCATGCGGACCAGCAGGTGCTGGAGATGCTGCGGCAGATCCCCGATCGCGAGTACACCACGCCGGCATCGGTGTCGAAGGAACTCGGGCGGCTGATGTGAGCGCCGCCGTCGGCCGTGCGCGCCGGCGCGCGCACGGCGCGTTACCGTCACGAGGAGCACGAGCATGGCGATGATCGTCGCAGGCCGCTTCACGACGTTCGATGAAGCGGAAGGTGGGGCGCGCCACCTCTACGAGCGCGCGTTCGGACCGGACGACGTGTCCATCTTCTTTCTGAACCCGGGCGGACAGCACGCGCGCTATCCGATCGGCGGCGACGTGTATGCCGATACGGCCGCGAAGCCCGGCGGCCGCGGCGCGATGGTCGGCGCGCTGCGCGGCATGCTGATCGGCGTGATCGTCGGCCTGATCGCTTACGCGATCGGTCTGCGCTACTGGTTCGTGCCGGTCGCCGGTGCGCTGGCCGGCGCGTATCTCGGCGCGTTCGGCGGCGCGCTCGGACGGATGCGCGGCGAGCAGGCCGAGGGCAAGGGCACGCTCGAGCAGACCGAGAGCGGCGTGATCCTCGCCGCGCGCGTGACGGCCGCCACCGCGGCGGCGGCCGAAGACGTGCTGCGTGCGACCGGCGCGCAGGCGATCGAGTGCGTCGAAGGCGAATGGCAGGACGGCGAGTGGCGCGACTTCGACCCGGTGCGCCGGCCCGACGGCACGACGCAGGACGCCGCGCACTGACCATGCCGTTTCTGCACGCGCTTGCAATCCAGGGACGCGCTGCGCGCGCACGGCCGCGAGCGGCCGTGCGGCACGAGCGGCGGCCTGCGGCATGCGGCTTGCGTCGTGCTCTCCACCCACGATCAAGGAGGCATACATGACCCAGGCACACACCCCGCCGCCCCAGAAGCAGACGCAGCAGCCGGGCAGCGAGCGGGACATGCAGCCGAAGCCGCGCGACGAGGCGGCCGATTACGTCGGCAGCGGCAAGCTGGCCGGCAAGGTCGCGCTCGTCACCGGCGGCGACAGCGGGATCGGCCGCGCGGTGGCGATCGGTTTCGCGAAGGAAGGCGCGGACGTCGCGATCGTCTATCTGAACGAGTCGGACGACGCCGCGCACACGAAGCGGCTCATCGAACAGGCCGGCCGGCGTTGCGAGGCGATCGCGTGCGACATCGGCGACCGGCAACAGGCGCGCGACGCGGTCGCGCGCACCGTGGAGCGGCTCGGCCGGCTCGACGTGCTGGTGAACAACGCGGGCGAGCAGCATCCGCAGCCCGGCATCGAGGACGTGACCGAGGAGCAGCTCGAGCGCACCTTCCGCACCAACGTGTACGGAATGATCTTCTGCACGCAGGCGGCGTTGCAGCACATGAAGGGCGGCGGCCGCATCGTCAACACGGCGTCGGTCACCGCGTACCACGGTAGCCCGAAACTGCCCGACTACTCGGCGACCAAGGGCGCGATCGTCGCGTTCACGCGCTCGCTGTCGATCGAGCTGGCCGAGCGCGACATCCGCGTGAACGCCGTGGCGCCGGGGCCGATCTGGACGCCGCTGATCCCGTCGACCTTCAGCGCCGAGCAGGTGTCGAAGTTCGGCTCGAACGTGCCGCTCAAGCGGCCGGGCCAGCCCGACGAACTGATCGACTGCTACGTCCTGCTCGCCTCGGAAGGCGCGAGCTACATGACGGGACAGACCTTGCATCCGAACGGCGGCTCGATCGTCGGCGGCTGACCGGTTCCCCACACAAGGAGAAAGCGCATGAAACGACCCAACTGGACGACCGCGGCGCTCGCTGCGGGCGCGCTCGCGGTAGCGGGGCTCGCGCACGCACAGATGCCGAGCGAGCCGCCCGCGTCGAATTCGCACGTGCCGGGCGGCGTGATCAATCCGTCGTCGGGCGCGGGTGCCGGCGACGCGGGCATGGCGAAGGCGCCCCAGGGCGCCGATGCGGAATTCGTCGACAAGGCCGCGATCGGCGGCAAGGCGGAAGTGCAGGCGAGCCAGCTGGCGCTGAAGCAGTCGAAGTCGGCCGACGTGCGCGCGTTCGCGAAGCGCATGGTGGCCGACCACAGCAAGGCGAATGCGCAGCTGAACCAGATCGCCGCGCGCAAGGGCATCAAGCCGCAGGTCGAGCAGGTGACCGACCCGGACGTCGAGGCGCTGCGCGGCAAGCAAGGCAAGGACTTCGACACCGCTTATGTCGGGGCGGCCGGCCCGGAAGCGCACCGCAAGACGATCGCGCTGTTCGAAACGGAGGCCCGCGACGGCAAGGACGCGCAACTGCGCGCGTTCGCGCAAGCCACGCTGCCGAAGCTCAAGCATCACCTGAGCATGGCGGAAGCGCTGCAGCGCAAGGTGGGCGCGCAGTAACGCGCGTCCGGTTCAACCCCGGGCCGCGCGTGCGGCCCGCATTTTTCGGAGAAGCAGTCATGGCCCAACGGCAATCGAAGCACGAAGGCATCCTCGAACTGCTCTGTCAGGCATACGAGACCGAGCTTGGCGGCGCGCAGATCTACGAGGCCGCGCTCCAGTGCGCAACCGACCCGGACCTGCACAAGGAATGGGAGAAATATCATCGCGAGACCCTGCATCACCAGGAAGTGCTGCGCAAGGTGTTCGAAACGCTCGGCCTCGATCCCGACGCGCAGTCGCCCGGCCGTGCCGCTGTCGCGGCCACCGGCAAGTCGCTGGTGCAGGTGATCCAGCAGGCGAAGAAGCAGGCCGATCCGGCCGTCGCGCAGGTCGTCGCGGCCGAGTGCGTGGTGCTCGCCGAGACGAAGGACCATCTGAACTGGGAGCTGATCGGCTATGCGGCCGACCAGCTGCGCGACAGCGACGCAGCGCGTGCGCTGAAGGCCGCGCACGACGAAGTCGAAGCCGACGAGGATCATCATCTCTATCACACCCGCGGGTGGGCGCGCGAGATGTGGATCGAGTCGATGGGCTTCAAGGCCGTGCTGCCGCCGCCGGAGGAAGTGAAGAAGGTCGAGTCGGCGGCCGATGCGGCGCGCGCCGAACGTTCGCGCGGGAAGATGATGTAAGCGGGGCGGCTCGCGATCGGGCCGTGCCGCTCGCGCGGCCGGCCCGAGGCGACCGTGACCGAGAAGCGCACGAATCCGCAGGCAGGAACCGCGGCCACTTCCCGAGCGACGTGGCCGCCAGCAGCAAACCAAAGGGGCCGATCAGGGGCGGCAGCGTCTCCTTGCAAGCCTCGGTGACTTCGGCGCTGTAGCCCGCTGCAATGGCGGGTTTGATTTCCGGCTGGTTAAAACTCCCGTTTTTCAAGAAGGCGTCCAGGCTCGTCAGGAGCGGCGCACGGGCATTCGCGGCTGCTGTGCCTCTGAGCGCTTCGATGCTCGTAAAATCGAGCATTATCCCGATAGTGCTCGATTTTACGAGCACGGACTTGCTTTTCCGCGAACATTGACTATGATGCTCGTATTATCGAGCATACGAGCCATAAGGCTCGATTTATCGAGCATGAAGGTCAATCAAGAGATGGCTGCCAGCCCGGCCGTGCTTGCCGAGACGAAGCACCTGGGGCAACTGCTCTCCCGTCTCCGTATAGCGAGAGGGGTCCAACAGAGCGAGGCAGCCACGCGAGCTGGTCTGTCGCGCAATACCGCCTACCGCATCGAAAAGGGCGACCCCGGCGTGGCGATCGGTCAGGTGGTCCGGTATCTGGAAGCGTTTGCTCCCGGCCTGCGCCTGCATGACTTGCTCTCCGAGACGGATCCGGCGCTCAAGTCTCTCGATGCCCGCACCCGTCGACAACGCGTTAGCGTTCTGTCGGAGAAGGAACTCAAGGAGCTGGACTTCTAATGGCAGTAACGATCAGGAAGCTCGCGGTATTCGCGTACCTCGATGACGACTGGGCGCCTGCCGGCGTGGTCACGATGACCGAGGACGGCGCCGAACTCCAGGCGTCGACATTTGCGTACGGCCTGCGTTATCTCGAACGGCCGAACGCAATCGACGTCGACCCGGTCGCGCTCAGCCTCAAGAAGAAAGCGGAGCTGCGCGGGAAGATGCTCTTTCCAGGCGCGGGGCTGACGCAATTCGGCGGCATCCGGGATGCGTCGCCCGACTCGTGGGGGCGGCGCGTGATCGAGGCGAAGC
Organism: Burkholderia sp. B10; assembly: GCF_004368385.1. Lineage (NCBI taxonomy): Bacteria > Pseudomonadati > Pseudomonadota > Betaproteobacteria > Burkholderiales > Burkholderiaceae > Burkholderia > Burkholderia sp. B10. Next base: position 184,495 of record NZ_PQMX01000003.1, read on the forward strand.
TGAAGGTGAAGGCGAACAGCCTGCCGGAGTCGACGTACCTGCTTCACGCGGGTAGCCAGCGAATCGGTGCATTGGACGTCCGGGGGAGCTTGGAGACGCCGCCCGATCAACATCGTGGAGGCGGGCTGCACGCTCTCGAGTATCTTCTCGAGTCCGCGGAGAGGATCGACGCGGGGCTCGATGTGCCGGCCGATCTCGAGGCCATCTTCATCCAAGGTTCCGGCTTGGGTGGCGCCCGCCCGAAGGCGACGGTGACGGACGAGGACGGCGTGCTATGGCTGGCGAAATTCCCGACCAGAACGGACCGGATGAGCATGACGGACATCGAGGAAGCCACGCTCCGTTTGGCCGAGCGTTGCGGCATCCGGGTCCCGCCGACCCGCATCGTCGACGTTGGCTCTCGTCGGGTGATGCTGATCCGCCGATTCGACCGGTACTGGAGCCAGCCCGCCTTCGACGTCACGCCCGGGGACGATGCGTTGTATCTGCCGGCCATTGCCGGCGCGACGGAACGGCGAGTTCCGTTTGCGAGCGCGTTGACTCTCGTCGGCTGCTCGGAGATGGATTCGATCGGCAAGAGCTATCAGGACGTCGCTGAAGCGATCCGTAAGCACGTCCACATCGACTACGTCAGGGCAGACAACCGCGAGCTCTTCAAAAGGATGGTGTTCAACATTTTCGTCAGCAACGATGATGACCACCTGCGCAATCACGGGTTCATCCGGGACCCTCGTATTGGGGGCTGGCGCCTCAGCCCACTCTATGACGTCCTGCCGCGACCGAGCAGTGCCTACGAGCGCAACTTGCATCTCGGTGTCGGCCCGCAGGGCAGGGCTGCCACGCTTGATAATGCCTTCGCGGCGCGGGATGCGTTCAGCATTTCGCGCGCCGATGCCGCGCTGGCCATCATGGAGGTCTGGAGAGAGGTCCGCGAGTGGAAGGTGTGCTTCGAAGAGCGGGGAGTGCCGGAGAAGGAAATCGGAAACGTGGCTTCGGCGTTTCGCCACATCGATCACGTGACATCGATTGAACTTCGCAGGGAATTGTCGTGACGGCCATGCCGTCATCCTTCGCCCCACGACGAAGAGCACTTGCGAACACAAGACGACGCCATCCGCCGCCCCCAGTTGCAAACAGCAATGGCCGCCGCTCACGCCAGCATATCCACCACCATCACCACCACCGACGCCGCCATCAGCGCGACGGCAAGCCACCCCAGCACCCTCGATGCGACGCCGCTGCCCGGCTGGCCGGCCGCCCCGCGCCGCTGGGCGAGCAGCATCACGAGCACCAGCATCGGCACCGCGGCGATGCCGTTGAGCACCGCGCTCCAGTACAGCGCCTTGATCGGATTGACCGGGCCGAAGCAGATCGCGATGCCGACCAGCACGCACAGCGCGAGCACGCCGTAGAACGCCGGCGCGCGATGCACCGGCTCGTTGAGGCCCTCGCGGAACTGCCATGCCTCCGCGCAGCCGTAAGCCGCGCTGCCGGCGAATGCCGGAATCGCCAGCAGCCCGCAGCCCACGATGCCGAACGCGAACACGACGAACGCCGCTTCGCCCGCGATCGGCCGCAGCGCTTCGGCGGCCTGCGCCGTCGACCCGATGTCGTGCCGTCCATGCGTGAAGAACACCGCCGCGCCGATCACCATGATGCAGAACGACACCGCGTTCGTGACGATCATCCCGGTCCACGTGTCGAACGTGATGCGCCGCTCGGTGTCGCGACGGGTCGCGGGCGCGCTGGCGGTGTCGCCATCGCCGTTGCGCCGCTCGGCCTGGGTTTCCTCCACTTCGAGCGCGGCCTGCCACACGAACAGATACGGGCTGAGCGTCGTGCCGAGCACCGCGACCGCGGTGGTCGCGTAGTCGTGCGTGAACGCGATGTGCGGCAGCACCAGCGTATGCAGCAGATTGCGCCAGTCGACGTGCACGAAGCCGAGTTCCAGCACGTACGCGAGCAGGCCGAGCGTCATCCATTTGAGCCAGCGCGCATAGCGCTCGTACGACATCAGGACCTGCAGCGCGAGCGACGCGATCCCGTACAAGGCCGCGTACCAGTAGCTGCGCCCGCCGGCGACGAGCGCGGTCGCGTCGCCCATCGCGGCGAGATCGGCGCCGACGTTCACGACGTTGACGATCACGACCATCACGATCAGCGTTTTCGCGAGACGGTCGGAGAAGTGCTCGCGGATGCCGGCCACCAGCCCCTTGCGGTTGCTGCGCCCGACGAACGCGGCCGCGAGCTGCACGACGACCATCATCGGCAGCGTGACGACGATCATCCACAGCATGTTGAAACCGAACTGGCTGCCGGCCTGCGCGTACACCGCGACGTTGCTCGGATCGGCGTCGGACGCGCCCGCGAGCAGGCCGGGGCCGAGCCGCCGATACCACGGCTTCGCGGCCGGCGCGGACGCGGGTGCGGACGCGGATGTCGAGGTGGGCGCGGCGTGCGTTGCGTCGTCGTCGCGCAGGTCGCTCATTCGGCGTCTCCGCGCGTGCCGTGCGCCGTGCCGGCGTCGCGCGCGAGTCGCGCTGCGGTGCGCAGCGCGTCGACCAGCGTGCGGTACGCGCGCTCGCGCGAATCGGCGCCGCGCGTGCGCAGCACGTAGGACGGGTGATACGTCGCGACGACGAGGCGGCCGTCCGGCGAATGCAACGGCTGGCGCGCGCGTTCGAGCGTCGCGTCGTTGTCCTGCAGCACCGCGCGCAGCGCCGTCGCGCCGAGCGCGACGATCACGCGCGGCGCGAGCGTCTCGAGTTCGCGTTCGAGCCAGTAGCGGCACGCGGCGACCTCCCGCTGCGCCGGCGTCTTGTGCAGCCGACGCTTGCCGCGCGGTTCCCACTTGAAGTGCTTGACCGCGTTGGTCACGTACACGCGGGCGCGATCGATCCCGGCTTCGTCGAGCGCACGGTCGAGCATGCGGCCCGCCGCGCCGACGAACGGCACGCCGGTCCGGTCTTCCTGATCGCCCGGCTGCTCGCCGACCAGCATGATTCGCGCGTCGGCGGGGCCGGCGCCCGGCACCGGCTGCGTCGCGTGCTCCCACAGCCCGCAGCGGCGGCACGCGTCGAGCGTGGCCGGCGCGGCGTCATCGGCGTCGCCGCCGTGCGCGTCGGCCGCGTCGGGCGTCGGCCGCTGCGACGGCTTGGCGTGCTGCGCCGCATGCGTCGGGTGTCGGGACGTGCGTTCAGTCATGCGGCGCCTCCCACGCAGCCCGACGCGTCGGCGTGCGCCGCGCGGCATGCGTCGCGCCCTGCGGGCGGCTTGCTGGGTTGGCGGCTCGGCAGTGCGCGCATCGAGGGGCTCCGTATCGACGATATCGCATCGATGCAGCAACCGGCATGCCGGGCACGTTCAATATGGGCGCGCAGTTTGCGCGGGGGCCGTATCCGCTGAATGGAGACACCCGATGCATACCCCCCGCGTCAACGATCCGGCGGCCGACGACGTGCTGCTGTGGCGTTCACCCGACAGCGTCCCGCCGCGCCCGCGCCGGGTGCTGGTGGTCGACGACTACCGCGACGCGGCCGATGCGCTGCAACTGCTGCTGGAGGCGCGCGGTTTCGAATGCCGCGTCGCCGACGATCCGTTCGCCGTCTGCGCGCTCGCGCGCGACTGGCAGCCGTTCGCGATCGTGCTGGACATCGCGATGCCGGGCCTCGACGGCCTGCAGCTCGCGACGCGGCTGCGCGCCGACCCGCGCACCGCCGATATGCTGCTCGTCGCCTGCAGCGCGCACGCGTCGCAGCGCGATCGCGAGCGTGCGCGCGAAGCAGGCTTCGACGCGCACTGCGCGAAGCCGCTCACGCCGCACCGGCTGCTCGCCTACCTGGAATCGGCGAGCGGCGGACGGCGCTGACGCGCGCGGCGCGGGACGTTACACGACGCTTGTAAAACGGTGCCGGGCGGCGCGGCGGCGGGCTCGCGCGCATGATCGATTGGGCGATCGTTCGCGCGGACGCACGGCCGCGCTCGCGCGCCGGTATCTTCCCGGCTGGGTCTGTCCGGGCGAATCATGCACAATACCGGGCATTCGAGAACCGGAGACCAGGCCCGTGGGAATCAATTTCGATTTGACCGACTTGCAGGCGTTTCGCGCGGTGGTGGAGCTGGGGAGCTTCCGTAAGGCCGCCGAATCGATCAGCATTTCGCAGCCCGCGTTGAGCCGCCGCATCGAGAAGCTGGAGGACGCGCTCGGCGTGCGGCTGTTCGAGCGCACCACGCGCAGCGTCACGCTGACCACCGTCGGCCGCGTGTTCGCGCCGAGCGCCGAGCAACTGCTCGACGATCTCGACGTCGCGCTGCTCGGCATCCGCGACGTGTCGTCGAGCCGCCTCGGCCATGTGACGATCGCCTGCGTGCCGTCGGTCGCCTACTACTTCCTGCCGAACGTGATCGCCAGCTACCATCGCCGCTTTCCGCGCATTCGCGTCAAGCTGCTGGATGCGAGCGCGAACGAGGTGCTGAGCGCCGTCATCAGCGGCGAGGCCGATTTCGGTGTGAGCTTCATGGGCAGCCAGGAGCCTGAAGTCGAATTCCGGCTGCTGCTGCAGGAGCGCTTCGTCGCCGCGTGCCGGCGCGATCATCCGCTCGCGGGCAAGAAGCGCGTGACGTGGAACGAGCTCTATGCGTACGACTACGTGTCGGTCGACAAGACCTCCGGCAACCGTCTGCTGCGAGATCAGGCGCTGACCGCCGTCGCGCCGCGCGCGGCGAGCGTGTGCGAAACCCGTCACGTGACGACCATGCTCGGCTTGATCGAAGCGGGGCTCGGCGTGGCGGCGGTGCCGTCGATGGCGATGCCGGGGCGCGACCATCCGGTGCTCACGAGCGTGCCGCTCGTCGAGCCGGTGGTCAAACGCCGCGTGGGGATCGTGAAGCGGCGCGGGCGCACGCTGACGCCGGCCGCCGAAGCGTTTCACCGCGCGGTGCTCGATGCGCGGCGCGGCGCCGCGGCCGGCAGCGAGGCGGCGGCATGATGCGCGCATCCGCTGCCGTTCCCGCATACGCATCCGCAACCACAGCAGCAACGGCGGAGCGCGCCGCATCGTGACGACCGCAACACCGCTTCGTTCGTTGTACGTGCAGGTCCTGCTCGCCATGGCGCTCGGCGTGAGCGTCGGCCACTTCTGGCCGCACGCGGGCGCGCTGCTCAAGCCGCTCAGCGATGCCTTCGTCGGGCTCGTGCGGATGATGATCGCGCCGATCGTGTTTTGCACGATCGTGTCGGGCATCACGTCGCTGGCGAACGGCCGGGCGATCGGCCGCACGATCGTGCGCGCGCTCGCGCTGTTCTATCTGCTGACCGCGGCCGCGCTCGCGTTCGGGCTCGTCGCCGCGTTCGTGCTGCGCCCCGGCGCGGGCATGCACGTCGACGTGCATCACCTCGATCCGAACATCCTCGCGCCATACGCACGGCAGGCGCCGCCGCGCGGCCTGGTGGCGTTCGCGCTCGACGTGATCCCCGAGACGATGCTCGGCGCGTTCCGCAACGGCGACGTGCTGCCGGTGCTGCTGCTGTCGCTGCTGTTCGGCTTCGCGCTGAATGCGCATCCGCAGGCGGGGCGGCCCGTGCTGGCGCTGATCGACGGCGTCGCGCAGGTCGTGTTCCGCGTGCTCGCGATGATCATGCGGCTCGCGCCGCTCGGCGCGTTCGGCGCGATGGCGTTCACGGTCGGGCGCTTCGGCATCGGCTCGGTCGGCTCGCTGGCGTGGCTGATCGTGTCGTTCTACGTCGCCTGCGTGCTGTTCGTCGCGCTGGTGCTCGCGCCGCTCGCGCGGCTGCACGGCTTCTCGCTGTGGCGGCTGTTGCGCTACATCCGCGAGGAGTTGCTGATCGTGCTCGCGACGTCGTCCACCGAGCCCGTGTTGCCGCGGTTGATCGTCAAGCTCGAGGCGCTCGGGTGCGACAAGGGCGTGGTCGGGCTCGTGCTGCCGGCCGGCTATTCGTTCAACCTGGACGGCACCGCGATCTATCTGACGCTCGCCGCGCTGTTCATCGCGCAGGCGTGCGACGTGCCGCTGTCCGCGCCGCAGATCGCCGCGCTGCTGGCGGTGATGCTCGTCACGTCGAAGGGCGCGGCCGGCGTGTCGGGCAGCGGGCTCGTGGCGCTCGTCGCGACGCTCGTCGTGATGCCCGACCTGCCGGTCGCCGGCGTCGCGCTGCTGGTCGGCATCGACCGGTTCATGTCCGAGGCGCGCGCGTTGACGAGCGTGATCAGCAACGCCTGCGCGGTGATCTTGGTGGCGTCGTGGGAAGGCGCATGCGACCGTGCGCGCCTCGTGCGGGTGCTGAGCGGCGCCGGGACGGCCGGCGCGGACGAGGCCGAAGCCGGCGCGTAGTGCGGCGGGAAGGCGGGGAAGGCGGGGGAGAGCGGCGGAAGCGCGGCGTCGTGTCCGCGCCCGCCGCACGTGCTCAATGCGCGGACACCGAATCCAGCCCGGTCGACTTCACTTGCGGCTGTACGTCGGGCGACGCGAGGTAGTCGAGCAGCGCCTTCGCTTCGGCCGGATGTTGCGCGCCGACCGGGATGCCGGCGGCGAAGCGCGTGACGGACTGCAGCGCTTCCGGAATCTTGCCGACGTAGGTCACGCCCTTGACGGGCAGCAGCTCGCTGACCTGCTGGAAGCCGATTTCGTAGTCGCCGTTCGCGACGACCGAGGCGACCGGAATCCGCGGAATCATCTTCGCCTTCGATTTGACCTGGTCCTCGATGCCGAGCTTCTTGAACAGCTCGCGCTCGATGTAGACGCCGCTCGCGCTGTCCGAGTACGCGATCGATTTGGCATGCAGCAGCACCTGCTTGAGGCCGTCGGCCGTGCCGATGTCGGGGGTCGGCGCGCCGGCGCGCACCACCATGCCGATGCGCGAATCGGCCAGCTCGACGCGCGAGCCGGCGATCACCTTGCCTTGCCGGATCAGGTCGTCGAGCGCGTAGCCGACCATGATCACCGCGTCGGCCGGCTCGCCGCGCGCGAGCCGGTTCGGAATCGCCTCGGCCGACTTGCCCATCGACGGGCCGAGCGCGGTATCGAGCGTGTTGCCGGTGTGCGCTTCGAACTGCGGGCCGAGCAGCTTGTAGGCGGCCGTGAAGCCGCCCGAGCTCATCACGTGCAGCTCGGCCGCCTGCACGGTCGTGGCGAGCGCGGCGGCGGCGACGAGCGCGCTCGCGCAGAGGGTGTGGAACAGTTTTTTCATGGTCGTGTCGTTCGTCGTGGTCGAGCGGTGTCGGGGCAGCGATGCGGCTGCGGAATTCAGTGCGTCAGTGCGCGGGCGTGAGCGTCGCCGGCTGGCGGCGATACAGAGCGAAGGTCGCGAGCAGCGCGCACACCGCGGCGAGGCTCATCCAGTAGCCGGGCGCGGCCTTGTCGCCCGTCATGTGGATGAGCGCGGTCGAGATCGCCGGCGTGAAGCCGCCGAACACGGCGGTGGCGAGGCTGTAGGCGAGCGAGAAGCCCGCGACGCGCACTTCGACCGGCATCACTTCCGTCAGCGCGACGACCATCGCGCCGTTGTAGATCCCGTACATGAACGACAGCCACAGCAGCACGAGCAGCATGTTGATGAACGACGGCGCGTGAGCGAGCAGCGACAGCGCCGGATACGCGGTGGCGATCGCGAGCAGCGTCATGCCGACGAGCAGCGGGCGGCGGCCGATGCGGTCCGACAGCGCGCCGCCGATCGGCAGCCACACGAAGTTCGACACGCCGACGCACAGCGTCACGAGCAGGCTGTCGGCGGTGCTCAGGTGCAGCACCGTCTTGCCGAAGGTCGGCGCGTAGACGGTGATCAGGTAGAAGCTCGTGGTGGTCATCGCGACCAGCATCATCCCGGCGATCACGACGCCCCAGTTGCGCGCGAGCGTCGCGAACACTTCCTTCATGCTCGGGCGATGGCGGCGCGCGGTGAACTCCTGCGTTTCCTGGAGATTGCGACGCAGCATGAAGATGAACGGGACGATCATGCAGCCGACGAAGAACGGCACGCGCCAGCCCCATGCGGCGATGGCCGACGTGCTGAGCCAGTGATTCAGCGCGAAGCCGAGCGCGGCCGCGACGACGATCGCGACCTGCTGGCTGGCCGACTGCCAGCTCGTGTAGAAGCCCTTGCGGCCGGGCGTGGCCAGTTCGGCGAGATAGACCGACACGCCGCCCAGCTCGGCCCCGGCCGAGAAGCCCTGCAGCAGCCGCCCGGCCAGCACCAGCACCGGAGCCAGCATGCCGATCGTCGCGTAACCCGGTACGAACGCGATCAGGATCGTGCCGCTCGCCATGATCGCCAGCGTGACGATCAGGCCCTTGCGGCGGCCGACGTCGTCGATGTACGCGCCGAGCACGATCGCGCCGAGCGGACGCATCAGGAATCCGGCGCCGAACACGGCGAAGGTCATCATCAGCGACGCGAATTCGCTCGCGGCCGGAAAGAACACCGCGGCGATCTGCGTCGCGTAGAAGCCGAACAGGAAGAAGTCGAATTGCTCGAGGAAGTTGCCGGCCGTCACGCGGAATACCGCGGCGGCCTTCGAGCGTCCGGTCGAAGGGCTGGACGAGGGATGCATCAGGGTGTCTCCAGGAAAGCGGGAAAGGCGCGGGGCGCGATCGATTGTTGTTTCGCCAATGTTCGCCCGGAGACGGCAAAACGAGAAGTGCGATTTTTGCAGCGATTGATGTTGTTTCGTTATCAATCGGCGCGCGGGCCGACGACGACACCAGGACGAAAAAAAGCCCCGCATTCTGCGGGGCAGGTCGGCTCAACTGCCGCCGAATCCGGATGACGCGTCAGTTTCAGTGATGGCCGCGGGTGCGCGGGTCGGTCAGATCCTCGGTCGGGTCGGTCAGCCCGAGTTCGTCGCTGGCGCTCCAGTACGGCGTGCTGCCGTAGTATTCGTGCAGCGGCTCGGCCCATTGCGGGTCGGCCATCGCCGGCCAGTGATCCTTGTCGAAGCCCGGCGCGTTCTTGATCCGCTCGGACGACACCGACAGCAGGAAGCACTTGCGTTCGGTGTCGAGCGTCAGCGCGCTCCACGGAATCGCGAGCAGCTTGTCGCCGATGCCGAGCAGGCCGCCGCTCGACAGCACGGCATACGCCACGCGGCCCGAGCGCACGTCGAGCATGATGTCCTTGATCTTGCCGACGTCGTCGCCGTCGGTCGTGTAGACCTTGTTGCCTTCCAGCGTGTCGGCGGCCATCACGTCGGGACCGGGGCCGGCTGCGGTCGCCGCGCCCTTGCCGATGATGCGGGCTTGTCCTTGGTCGGTAGTCTGCATGGTTGTCCTCCTGGCTGTGTAGGCGCGACCGTGCCCGGAATGGGCCCTGCGGGTCGCGCGGGTGGTTGGGCGGGGCGCGCGCCCCGTCACGTCTGCTTCGGTTGCGACACGCCTTCCAGCGTGTTGGCTACTTCGTCGCGCGCCGGGCTGGCCGTGCGCGTCGCGATGTCCGCGAGCGACAGCATGCCGACCAGCCGCTTGTCGTGGTCGACGACCGGCAGCCGGCGCAGCTGCGCGTCGGCCATGTAGTGCTGGATCTCGTCGAGCGAATCGTCGACGAAACACCATTCGATCGGGCCTGACGCGACTTCGTGCACGCGCGTTTCCGGCGGCTTGCCCGCCGAGATCGCGCGCACGGCGAGATCGCGGTCGGTGACCATCCCGATCAGCCGGTTGTTGTCGCACACCGGCAGCGCGCCGATGTCGTAGCGCTCCATCAGTTGCGCGGCATGACGGATCGAGTCGGTCGGCGCGATGCGCACGACGTCCTGCGACATGATTTCGTTGACGCGATGCATTGAGGTCCTCCTCGCGAGTTGGGAGCCGGGCCATGCGCTGCCGCAAGCGGCGTGCCGCGGCGTGCGCGTGGCCCGGCGAGGGTCATTCGTCGCGGCGCTTGGCCGGGTCTTGCCAGGGGCCGTCGTCATGCGTGCCCGGGGGCGTATCGGGGTCGATGCGCGTGACGCCGCCGGTCGCGGGCGGGTCGCTCGCCGGGAACGTGTCCTCGAGCTGCTTGTCGATGTGGCGCTCCGAGTGGCCCGTCCTGGTCTGATCCTGGTCCTTCAGCGGCGGCTGCGGGTCGGGATGCCGCTCCTGTTCCGGCGTATCGATGCCGGCTCGGGTCGAATCGCTCATGGCGTGGCTCCGTATCGTTGGCGGTGACGTGCCGATGGCGCAACCGGCGTGCCTGCAACGCGCGGCGGCACACGATTTGCCGTCTGCGTGGCGGAGGACCACGCGCGGCGCCACGCGCCGCACGCACACATGCATATGCAATCCACACGCAATCGAGCGGGAGGCACGATGACCATTCCAAAACGACGACCCGGAGTGCGCTACGAAGTGAACGTATGCGGCGGCGGCTTCGAGTCGGTGAAGAGCCACTTCAGCGCATGGAAACGGGAGCCGCTGATTTACCGGCCCGAGCGGCGGATGTTCGAGGGCAAGGCCGACGTGCGGCCGCTCGACGAGACCTTCGGCTCGACCGAACCGGCGCGGTTCGCGCTGCAGACCGCGTGCGAGCCGGCCGACGCGTATGCGCTCGCCGCGCGGGTCCGCGACGACGGCCGCGAGCTGTGGCTCGTGATGGCGGCGTACGAGAGCTAGCGCGATGCCGTTGAAAGAATTGCAGCGCGCGGTGTAGGGAAGACATGGAATGCGACCGCGCCGCGGTGCGCGGCGGCGGGCGGCCCGTCAGGCCGCGCCTGTCGCGGCGGCATAGCGCTTGCGGGCTGTTGTGGGCCTTAGCGGGCCTGATGGTCGCGCGGTCGCGCGACATCGCGCGCCGCCATGTGGAGATCGGCGCCGCTTGCGCCGACACGACGCGATGAACGACTGCCTATGAACCCGATCCTTATCCGAGAGCTGCATCGCCCCGAGCCGCCGCTGCCGGACGTCGAGCCGGAGCCCGAGCCGCCCGCGCCGACCGAGGTGCCGCCCGGCGTGCCGGAACCGTACCAGGATCCCGAGGGCGATCCGCCCGGGCACCCGCCGCCCGAGCGCGAGCCGCCGACCCGCGAGCCGCCGATCCGGGCGCGGCGGGCGCGATGTGAGCGGCGGGCGGCGAAATCCACAACGTTGATGGAGGTCCCACGATGAATATCCGCGTGAAACCCGGCATGTTGCGCGACGTTGCCGAGACGCTCGGCCGTCATTTCGACGCACGCGAGATGCCGTTTCATGTCGAGGAGCGGCCGGCCGGCGCGCTGCATATCGGCTTTCGCGTCGACGGCCATCCGGCGTCGCTGACCGTCACGTTCGATGCCGACGCGTTCACCGCGCTGGAACACGCCGGCGTCGAGCGGCAGCGCGGCGCGCTCACGCGCGTCGCCGCCGAATTCGACACGATGATGGCGCGCCGCGCGCCTACCGCGTATGCGGGCGATTTCCACTTCAACCGGCTCTGAGCGGGGCCGTTCAGGCCGGCTCGGTGCCGGCGACTTGTCACGGAGGATTCGATGAAACCGATCCAGACGATACGCGTGGGCGCCGTTGCGTTTGCCGCCGCGTGCGCGCTGGGCGCATGCATGCAACCGCGGCCGAACGACGCCGCCCACGCTGCGCCGCCGGCGCCTCCGGGCGCGCACGGTCCGCAGCCGACCACGACGATGCCGGACGCGAACACGCGCTACGACACGCGGCCGTCGCCGCACAACACGCTGCCGGCCGGTGCGGCGGGTGGCGAGCCGGCCGACGTGCCGCCGCCCGGACCGAACGGCGCAGAGGGCGATGCGCCGCTGCCGGGCACGCCGCCGCCGATGCAGTACTGAGGCGAGCGGTTGGTGCTGCGGGGTGGGAGCGTGCGGGACGTAGGAGGCACGCGCGCCGCATGAGACGCACGACGCATGAGGCGCACGACGCACGACGCACGCGCGGCACCTGCCACCCGGCACCCGGTACATGCCACCCGGCACCCGGCACCCGGCACACGGCACACGGCACACGGCACACGGCACACGGCACACGGCACACGGCACACGGCACACGGCACACGGCACACGGCACACGGCACACGG